>JASLJB010000154.1 GCA_030152605.1 Acinetobacter sp.
TGCTTAGTAATCAAAGCTAAAGTGTTCAGCAGGCAATGAAGTCATGGTGCGAGATGGATTGACCATCGCTTCGGCATGGCCTTGGGCACGTGGTAATAGACGTTCGAAATAGAAGTCCGCGACTTTGATTTTGGCTTTATAGAACTCTGCAGATTCTTTGCCAGTGCCTGATTCTAATTTCTCAGAAGCAACCGCGGCTTGTTGTGCCCAGAAGTAGGCCATCATTGCATAGCCTGAGAACATCAAGTAATCCACCGATGCGCTGGAAACCACATCACGGTCTTTACGTGCAGCGAGCATAATACGGACGGTGAGGGCATTCCACTGTGCGCAGACTTTGGTCAGATCCCAAGCAAAACGACGCATGTATTTGTTACGTGCATGACGACCGGCAAATTTTAAGATCTCTGCGGTGTATTCACGCACCACTTTACCTTTAGAAGACAGCAACACTTTACGACCGATCAGATCGAGGGCTTGAACGCCGGTGGTGCCTTCGTATAGGGTTGCGATACGTGCATCACGTACGATCTGTTCCATGCCGTGTTCTTTGATATAGCCATGACCACCAAAGACTTGCATACCGTTGTTGGCTGCTTCAAGACCCAGCTCAGTCAAGAAACCTTTTAAGATTGGGGTGAAGAAACCGAGTTTGTCATCATATTCATCAAACTGGGCTTGATCGCCTTTAGCCAAGGCATCGGCCATTTTATCTGCGATCTGTGCGGCATGATAGATCATGGCACGACCACCTTCCGCGATGGCTTTTTGAGTCAAGAGTAGGCGACGTACATCGGCATGATGGATGATGGCATCGGCAACTTTTTCTGGATCTTTTTTACCAGACAGGGCACGCATCGACATACGTTCTTTAGCATAAGGCAATGAACCTTGGAAGGCCAACTCAGCATGTGCAATGCCTTGCACTGCGGTTCCGATTCGCGCGGTGTTCATAAAGGTGAACATGGCGTGTAAGCCACGGTTTGGTTCACCGATCAAATAACCAATCGCATCATCAAAGTTTAAGACTGCAGTGGCTGAAGCACGAATCCCCATTTTGTGTTCGATCGAACCACAGCTTACGCCATTGCGCTCACCAATCCCGCCATCGGCAGTTGGCAAGAATTTCGGCACGATAAACAAAGAAATACCGCGTGTACCGGCAGGTGCATCTGGAAGACGTGCCAATACGATATGGATGATATTTTCAGTCAGGTCATGCTCACCGGCCGAGATAAAGATTTTAGTTCCGGTGATTTTGTAGCTGCCATCGGCATTGGCTTCGGCTTTACTTTTCACTTGGCCTAAGTCAGTTCCGCATTGTGGTTCAGTCAAACACATGGTGCCTGACCATGTCCCTGCGACCAAGTGCGGCATATAGGTTTGTTTTTGTTCGTCAGTACCGAACTGCATGATGGTGTTCATACAGCCCATGCTGAGTCCTGGATACATGGTGAATGACCAGTTGGCCGTGCCCATCATTTCAGATTTGATCAGATTCAGCGACATCGGTAAGCCTTGGCCACCAAACTCTTCAGGATAAGACAGGCCTTGCCAGCCGCCTTGCACAAACTGATCGTATGCTTGTTTAAAACCTTTTGGCGTGGTCACGACGCCATCTTTAAAGTGACAACCTTCTTCATCGCCACTTTGGTTAATTGGGGAAAGTACATTTTCGCAGTAGTCTGCTGCACCTTCTAGGATCATTTCAACTGTATCTGCGTCGGCATTCTCACCATTGGATAGGGTTTGATAGTGAGCAGAATAGTCGAATAATTCATTCATTAAAAAACGAATATCGCGTAAGGGCGCTTTATATGCTGGCATGTGGCAATCCTAATATAGAAATAGTTTTGGATCTTTCAATCAATGCTTTGATTATTCATTTTTATGCTGAAAAAACATTGATAACAGTGATTAAATAAAATGTCAGAAAGGCGAATTTGGCATATTTAATATACGTCTAATTCTTGATTGTTTGTTAAACTTATCAATATTTAATTTTTTATTATATAGATCAGTTGTATCTAAACAGCACTTTGCAAAGTCGATCAAATGGGGTTTAAAAACAGTCTTATGCGTTTAAAGAAATTAACTTTATGTTTACTTGGCTTGAGCCTTTCAGCATGTTCAACCGTGATGCATAACAATCAATCTACTGCCGTTTCGGGTCTGGATCAAAAAGCAGCACAGGGCTTAAATGCGATGTACACATCGCCGAGCTATGATTTTAATGGGCAGTTTAAGTTTGGTTTTTCACCAACCACAGCGGTGCAGACCAAGCCAACGGCCAAAACAGAAAAGGCAACACTTGACCCTGCATTGGTTAAGCAAGTGGATGCGTATTTGAGAGCACAAAAGATTAAAGTGACGGCACAACAAAAAGCTGAGCTTTACCAAGCCATTGAACAGGAAAACAGTCCATATTATTCAGGCAGTTCTAAAAAAGCCCAAGACTTTTTAAGCAACATCTTGTCCAATATCGACTTTAGCTATGATGGCTCTGTGCATTTTAGAGACAAAATTGGGAGCTTTAATCTCACCTCGACCTATGAAAAACCAAATCTATTGGTACAGTCTAAAATCCCAATGGTGTTAGATTTTAAAAACCATAAGTTCTACATCAACTATTTTGGCTTTATGCCATTTATGGTCAATCCGGAAAATCAAAATGACTTTGCCTATTTTGATTTCTCTGCCTTTAAAGATGATATCGATCAGGTCAATCTGAAAAACTTTGTAGAATATATCAAGCAAAATAGCACCTTGCCTTATAGCTTGGCGCAAGGACAACAACTACACAGCTTAAAGCTCAGCTCACAAGAACAAGCGCAAGGCGTGGTCGAAAAAATTCGCCTGCAGACGTCACTTGAAGAGATGATCTTGCAAAACAGTCTGTTTGAGGCGGTGAATAAAACCTATATGCAGCATTCGGTGGTCAATATCGAAAAAATCGTTGAATCGAAGCTGGATAAAGCCAAACAGGCCGGTGCGGAAAATGAGACTGATCTCGACGACGAAGATCGCTACATGACCTATGGCATGGGCAAACAAGAAGCCGAAGCCTATCGTGCCAGCAAAAAACTCTATCGTTTGGTCAATGAACATCTATATGGCCGAGATGATGATGAGGACGACGCAGTTGCTGCAGCGACAGAGGCCTATGCAGAAGCGGTTGATGCGGAAGATGCTTATGCGGGCAGTGCGGATGCTGCAAAAGAGGCGACTGCGGATGCAGCCGTTGCTGTCGGTAATGAGGCTGTCGATGCCGCAGCAGATGCAACTGAGGCGAGATCAGCCGCAGATGAAGCCATGGATGCTGCGCGTGCGGCCGCCGAAGATGGCGTTGATGCTGCTAAAGAAGGGATGAATTACACCCAATGTAAAGCACTAAAAACCTCGACTGCGCGTATTCGCCTTGGGGATGTGACCTATTGCCAAGATCAGTATGACATCAATGTTTTAAGTCCAGCGGAAGCAGCAAGTTCGCCTTCACCTTTTGCCATGATCATTTCAGATGAATACAAGCAATTAGAAGAGACCTTTGCAGGTTATGCTACTGAGAACTTGGTCGGCGCGGCTGACTTTAAAGTCTTGTGGGATCGTCACCAAACTGAGATCAAGGCTTTATTGGCCAAACACAGTCATAACCAGTTTGTCACCGATGTGGGTTTAGATGCACAAGGTCGCGCGATGCTGGTGGACTATCAGTTTGACTTTGATGTGGATGACTTTGGTAAAATTCATTTGACCTCAGGCACACGTATTTTCAATTATGGCAAAGCCACCCCGATTTCACGTAGCCAATTTAAAAATGCAAAATCAGCCCAAGAGATCACCAAAGGCTCGATGTTTGAAAGCTTTATTTCAGGCATTACCCGTAGCTTGGGCACTGCAGGTGGTGCAGCTGCATCGACTGAGTCGGGCGAGCGAGTGAAATCCCTTGATGCACAGCTAGATGATTTGGCTGCGCAGATTTATGATTCAAGCCGTTCATATAGCAGCACCTATGAAGCGGTATTCATCATGAAGATGACGGCTGAACAACCGGAAGTTGTCAAATACTACACCCCACAAGAGCTAAGTGAAATTGCCCGCGTTTATGCCTTTAGTTATGCAGATCAAGACCTGTATAACCCACAAGGGGCGGCATTGGCGAGTTTGGAAAAATTGATGGATAAGCATCAGTTACACAACCGTCAGCAGTATGATAACGACATGGGTTCTGATGTATATGACATCGTCGAAGAGGCGATCGCCAAGCGTGAGCAGCGTCAGTCGTGGAATCAGTTTGCGCAAAAGTATAAGCAGCCTAAAGATCTATTTGCTGCCTATTATGTGAAAACCTTTGCTGAAGAACATGAGCTCGATCAAGCAGAGTTGGCTGCACTGCGTGGCGTGGCCAACATCTTAGCGCAAGCTTATGTGGATACACGTAACAACAAGCTATCTGCCAAAACCATTGCGGCATTGAAAGAAGATGCGGATGAATACATCGACTATGACTTGTATCGTCAAAGTTATGAAAAAGTGCAAAAACGCTTTAAATAAGTTTGAGTGATCGATTGACAGATCCTCGCGTCTAGATTGAAAAAAGAACCTGCATGCAGGTTCTTTTTTTGCCTATAGCGCTGAAATGCAGTGGGCGAAGGTTTGGCTTAGAGTTGATCCAGATGCGATCTAGATGCTTGGCTTAGATGAAGTCTTTTAAGTTAGGACGTACGGCATGCCAGAGCGTGAACGCTTCAATGGCTTGACCGACCAACATGCCGTAGCCATCCGCTGTCGGCACACCGCGCTGCTGCGCCTGTTGTAAAAAGCTCGACGCTTTGCCGTAGGCCATTTCATAAGCATAGTGAAAGGTCAGGACTTCGGGGAGTAACAGCGCATCACCACTCAGACTGGCGGAAGTGGCATTGATCACCAGATCATAGTGACCACTGAGTTGATCGAGTCCACAAGCACTGAGCTGCGCATTCGGCACGGCGGACTTCAGGTCATGGAGCAATTGTTCGGCCCGCGCAACGGTGCGGTTCGCGATCACGATTTCTTTGACGCCTGCCATCAACAACGGATAGATCACGCCACGAGTGGCACCGCCGGCCCCAATGATGAGGATTTTAGAGTCTTGTAAAGGCCAATCAAGCAGTCGGATGGCTTCGACTAGACCTTGTCCATCGGTGTTGTCACCACAGAGTTGTCCTTGCTGCATCCACAAAGTATTGACCGCTTTGGCGATTTTGGCACGTTCGGTAAGGATGTCGCAGAGTGCATAGGCTTGTTCTTTAAATGGTACTGTGACATTGAGTCCGTAACCGTGCGCATTGAAAAATTGTGTGACGCTGGCTTCAAATCCATCCAGTGGGGCGAGTCGTTTGCTGTATTCAAGCTCGATCGCAACACTTTCGGCAAAAGCGTGATGCAAATCAGGTGAACGTGAGTGTTCGATTGGATGACCAATTACAGCAAATTTTTTGCGCATTCTTTTATGTCCAATGACTGCTAAATTAATGCACACAATATACGTGATTTGGGCAGGGAGGCAAAATATTCGACCCCGTATGGTCGCTATCGGGGATTGAGATCATGACTAAAATCTCAACCTCAGTCGGCTATCGCGAAAAAGAATCAATGAAAATGATCAATCATGCGATGTAGAGATGCTAGTAAGAATGTGATGAAGAGAGGCTAGACCAGGCAGGCACTGAAGTTATGCTGCATCTCCGGGCGAGGAGGGATTCAAGTCTGAGCGAGGAGAGAGGGGTAAGTCTGTGTGAGGGGGACGCTTAAGGATTGCAAATTGAGGCAAGCAGGTCCATCGCCAAGGTGGATACAACGCTGATAATACCGACGATGAGTAGGATGCTCATGGTGATGGTGACGCTATCAGCCAGATCATTGTGTGAAATCATGGTGATGCTAAAGGAGCCAAGCAAGCCAAGTAACATCCCAAGCGACAAGATGATTTTTTGGTTGATACGAAGTGTGGGCATTGAATACTCTAAATTTAAGATGATCGCAGTGAGTGAGATCTTGGGTCAAGCAACGAGGTATCTAAAACATACCCGGTTGTTTGGTTGAAGTGAGCACAGTTTAAACGCATGTTGAGATCAATAGGGGGCATTGCTGTGATTTATTGTCGAATAATTGTGAGTAAACTTTTCAATGTGACAAATATGACAAAAGCCACAGCCGCGAGGCGCGACTGTGGCTAAATGGATATCAGACTTGAAATTTTAACTTGCGCGGAGGCTTGGTGCTTAGCTCAGTTCTTTTAACCAATCACGCGGCTTTAAGTAATAGTCACTGAGGCGATATTCTGCGGATGGCTGATCCCACACTGGACGATATGACCACGCGGCCAAATTTGGCAAACTCACCAAAATCGACTCAATACGTCCACCGGTTTGTAGGCCAAACAAGGTGCCACGATCGTAAACCAAGTTATATTCCACATAACGACCACGACGATAAAGCTGGAAGTCACGCTGTTCTGGCGTATACGGCTTGTCCTGATTTTTTTGGAAGATCGGGATGATGGCTTCGAGATAGCCATTGCCCACAGCTTGGATATATTTGAAACAGGTTTCAAAGTCCCATTGATTCAGGTCATCAAAAAATAACCCCCCGACGCCGCGTTGTTCATCACGATGTTTGAGGTAGAAGTAGTCATCACACCATTGTTTGTGTTCAGCATAGACTTGATCGCCAAAGGGAGCACACAGGTCATGCGCGGTTTGGTGCCAGTCGAGAATATCTTGGTCATTCGGGTAAAACGGGGTCAGGTCAAAGCCACCACCAAACCACCAAATCGGGTCTTGGCCTTCACGCTCAGCCACAAATAAACGCACGTTGGCGTGTGAGGTTGGGACGTTGGGATTGTTGGGGTGAATCACCAAAGACACGCCCATGGCTTGCGCTTTGGCCCCTGCAATTTCAGGGTGACGTTCAGTGGCTGAAGCCGGTAGGGCTTTGATATCGATGTGTGAAAACATCACGCCACCTTTTTCAATCACCTGCCCATTTTGTAACACCCGTGAACGGCCACCGCCGCCTTCTGGACGCTGCCAGTCATCAATTTCGAACTTCGCGGTGCTGCCGCTTTGCTGTTCTTGATGTTCCAAAGCTGCACAAATACGTGCCTGTAAATCGACTAGAAATTCGCGTACGCGTTGAATATCAGCTGTAGAAGGGTGCTGCATGGCAGGTCCTCATTAACATGAGTTAAAGATAAAAAACATAAAAACATAAAACCATACAAAAAGTAAGGCTTTGGCGTATTTCTTTTTTTGATGGTGTTATGCATAAGCACAAAAAGTGCAGGCCCTTGCTTTGCTGTCGCTCGGGCAGGCACTGTAGGGACAACAATGTGGGCTTAAAAATCTTCTTTGCTATACATATGCGACATGCGCTCATGCTTGGTTTTTAAATAGTCTTCATTGAGTGGATTTAACCCAACGGTCAAGGGGACACGGCCAACCACATCGATACCTTGCTGTTGAAGTGCCTGAATTTTGAGGGGATTGTTGGTGATCAACTGGACTTTTTCTATTTTTAGTTGATCGAGCATAATACTACACATATCATAGCGCCTTGCATCTGCGGGAAGATCCAAGAGTAGGTTGGCATCGACTGTATCGTGACCCTGATCCTGTAAGGCGTAGGCACGAATTTTGTTAGTTAATCCAATACCACGACCTTCTTGGCGTAGATATAAAATGACGCCTTGTCCTGCGGTATCAATCATTTGCATGGTGTTATGCAGTTGAGGACCACAGTCGCATTTCAGGGAAGCAAAGGCGTCGCCGGTTAAACATTCTGAATGAATTCGAACCAATACCGGTGCATGAGGTGGCGTATCTAAACCCTTAGAAAGTGCAACGTGTTCTTCACCTGTTTTTGGGTCTTGGAAAACGCTAATTTTAAAGTCACCGAAAGCTGTGGGTAGATTAGACGTAGCAATGAATTCTATAGGCACAGATTTTTCCATTTTCAATGTGTAATTTGGTTAAAGTATAGCGTAAAGCTCGTGTATTGATAGA
>JASLJB010000272.1 GCA_030152605.1 Acinetobacter sp.
AATTTGTTTTTGTGAGCCATTGCCGAGTGCCACCACCGAAACCACGGAGGCGATGCCGATGATAATCCCGAGCATGGTCAGAAAAGTCCGCATCCGATGCGCATTCATCGCCAGTAAGGCCATTTGAAAGGCTTCACTAAAACGGTCAATGATGGAGCGCCAGGCAGAGGATTTTTTCTGTTTCTTTTGATCGTCGCTGTCGACCTCAACCACGATCTCATCGTCATGATCCGGCGTGTTGGGCTGATCGGAGATGATATTACCATCACTGATCTCGATGATACGGGTGGCATTCTTGGCCACGTTCATATCATGCGTTACCAAGATGATGGTATGACCTTTGGCATTCAATTCACGCAAGATGCGCATCACTTCAACACCACTGTTCTTGTCCAATGCCCCAGTCGGTTCATCAGCCAAGATTACATCACCGCCATTCATCAGGGCACGTGCGATCGAGACCCGTTGTTGCTGTCCACCGGAAAGCTGACTCGGACGGTTTTGGGTTTTGTCGCCTAAGCCTAAGTCAGTGAGGATTTCACGGGAACGCGCTTGTCGGGTCGCGGCATCCATACCGGCATAGATCGCCGGCACTTCAACGTTGCCTGCCGCATTCAGGTCACCGAGTAAGTGATAGCGCTGGAAAATAAATCCAAAATATTCGCGGCGTAACTGCGCCAACTCATCCGGTTCAAGTTCTCGTGTTTCACGACCATTGACCCGATAACTGCCTGAAGTGGGCTTGTCCAAGCAGCCCAAGATATTCATCAGGGTGGATTTTCCGGAACCGGACTGACCCACGATCGCGACCAGTTCACCGGCATAAATTTTTAGGTCGATGCTTTTCAGGATCTGCACCGTGGATTCCCCGGCAGGGAACTCACGGATCAGCTGACTGACCTCAAGCAGTGGTTGATTGGGCTGATTCATGCTTAAAATCTCACTGATCCACCGCGGTTACTGCGCTTGGCTGCATCATTGGATGAGTCTGAACCATCGGCAATGATCACCTGTTGACCTTGTTCTAAGCCCCGCAAGATTTGCGCATTGATGCGGTTGTTGAGGCCGACCAAGACTTGAACGCGTTTGCTGCTGCCATCATCTTGTAGCACACGGACACTGGCGACAGAGGCTTTGCCCTGATCCACTAGTGCTTTCTCATCAGCGGTCAGCGCTAAACGCTGTGGCTGATCGGTTGCAGTTTTGGATTTGTCTGCATTGGCCGGTTTTGCAGCCGGCGCTGAAGCGCTACTGGCGCTGCCTTGCGCTTTGCCACGCCCAGCACGGTTGCTGCTTTGGATCGCAGACGAAGGGATGATCAAGGCATCTTTGGCATCTGCCAAGATGATATACACCTGCGCAGTCATATCGATGCGTAGCTTGCCATCTTCATTTGGGACATCAAATAGGGCGTTGTAATACACCGCTGTACTGCTGGTCGAGGTACTGTTGGTTTGAGTTTCGGTGTTGATCGAATCGGGTGCAGGCTCAACTTGACGCAGCGTGGCATAGCGTTTCTTTTCTGAGTCACCCAAGGTGGTGAAATAAACTTTTTGGCCTTCTTGCACTTTCATCACATCGGCTTCAGAGATTTGCGATTTGATGGTCATGGTGTCGAGTTGCGCCAGTTTGACGATGGTCGGTGCACTTTGATTGGCGTTCACGGTTTGACCTTCTTCGGTCACGATCGCCACCACAGTGCCATCCATCGGCGCCACGATACTGGTATAGCCTAAATTTTCTTTGGTGGTTGCCAGGTTGAGATGCGATTGCTCGATTTGCGCATTCATGGCCGCGATATCGGCCTCAGCGGTTTTGTAGGCGGCAAGCGCAGATTCATATTCAGCGCGCGAGGTCGCATCTTGGGCAAACATGTTTTGTTGACGTTTATATTCTGCTTCTACGCGTGCCAATGTGGCTTTGCGTACCGCGAGTTGCGCTTGTTGATTTTTAATATTGGCTTCTGCGGTCTTAAATTCGTTTTGTTGGCGTACCGAATCAATCTGTGCAATCAACTGGCCTTGTTTGACCTGATCGCCCAATTTGACATACATTTTTTTCACCTGACCCGAAACCTGTGCCCCGACACTGACCATTTTGGTGGCTTGTAGGTCACCGGTGGCGAGCACAGCATCTTCAAGATCACCGCGGCTGACCTCTGCTGTGATGTATTGTGGTTGTTGTGCTTTGGGTTTGAAAAAGGTCCAAGCAAGGGCTGCAACGATACAAATACAGGCCACAATGAGTATGACTTTAATGGGTTTTATTTTTTGCATGGCAATCGCGCTAATGAACTTATCGTGAAAATTGACCAAATTATAGAGTTGAAATGCGGATAAAGCGTGAATTATTTTAGTTATTGCAGTTGATAGCCATTTGCATCACAGAATTGAGCAGCACTTCACCCACTGTTCATGCATGAAGCAGGGTGATGTATGAAGCGACTCACATTGGCGCTTGAGTTTTAAACAGCAGATGCTTTGTGGTGCCCTAGGCACTAAATAAAGGTCGACCACAGAGCTGCGCCATACATTGCAGCATCAAGTGTTCAGGGTTTTCCTCACTCATGCCTTTGATCGCGGCATCGACCCGCATCAGCAGCGCTGGCCACGCCAAAAACTGCTGTGGATTTAAGCGGCGGAGAGCCTGTTGGTACTGTGGGACTTTATTTTTCCAGATCCCGAGTTGTACTGCATTTTGCGGTTGTTCATACAGTTGCATTAACAAACGCATGTCTTTGCTCAAGGTCCAGAGCAGCAAACTATTCGGCTCGCCTGATTCGATCAGATATTGAAAAATTTTACTGGCTTGGCTTAGATTGCCCGCGATAAGCGTGTCACTGAGGTCAAAGCTGCTATAACGTGACTGATCTTGCAGACACTGTTGCAGATGTTCGATCTGAATGTTTATTTCATCGGGAAAGGTATCAGCAACACGCATCAGGCTGTTTTTGGCCGCCAACAAGTTATGTTCATGATGCTGTTCGAGCCATAACCACGCATCTTGGCTGAGTTGAATCTTGAGCTTATCGGCTTCGATACTCAGGATGCGTTGTCGATCTTTGGGATAGGGCACGGCCAGACTGACCAAAACCCCATTGGCTTCCACCACTTGCACAAAGTTGGACTTGAGACTGTTGTTGTCCTGCTTGGGCATCACCACCAACAGCAGGTTGTGCTCATCTTGTTGGATATATTGCTTAAGCTGTTTGATCGCGCTGGCATCTGGTTTGATATTGCCATGTACTTCGATCGCCAATTGCTCTGAAAACAAAGACAGGCTGTTGAGCGCAGCAAAGACTTGCTTCCAGTCGTTGACGCCATTGATATCAAAACGTTGACGTTCGATATTCAATTCCTGCCAATGTTGACGAAAGGCCTGCAATAAATTTTGTTCTAGCAGTGGTTCACCACCGTGCATCATCCAGACGCCGCGGGCCTCTTGCACACGTTTCAGGGCATTTAGGTAGTCAATTTTCATGGGCAGGGCAAATCAGGTCGCAGTAAGATCAGAGGGTAGAGCGTGTTGGGGTATAAGGGGCGAGCGCAAACTGCAGCCTATTGGGCTGCAGTCGGTGCTGGACTTGGGTGTTGCGGATTGTCTGCCGCCTTTGGTAGGCGGTTGGCCGCAATTTGTCGGGTGATTTGCTGGGCAATATCATCGACCAAAATTTGGCTTAAATAACGGTTTTGTTGATCATCGGTGTTGACCGTGGCCACATCGTATTGATAACTCCGTGATGCGGTCAGGGTGCGTGGTTCGGTGATCGGAATCCCAGCACGGTCTTCAATCTGAAAGGTGACGTTGAGGCGTAATAGTGTTTCGATCAGTTTGCCATTCAACTCCATGCGGCGTGGACTATAGTCCAAAATACGCAGCACATAAGCATCACTGGAATTACTCATCTGTACGCCTGCAGCAGTCAAATAAACACTAAGTTTTTTCTCTAATTCATCGGTGTTGGCTGGCAGCACCAGCTGTAGTTTGGTGTAGACCAAAGGGGTTGCTGTTGGGTTGTTGCCTTTTAAATGAAAACCACAACCGACCAAGCCTGCACTTAAGCCAAGCGTTAATACGATTGCCGACATACGTTGAACCAAGTGCATGCTGATACCTCTATAGAGCAAATAAGATGATAGAGAAACAAATGGTGAAATCGATGCCTAAAGCTCGATTTCACCATGATGTTGGGCTGATTGTTTTGGCCCGTCAATAGCTTGGATTAAACCACGATATTGACCAGTTTATGCGGAACCACGATTTCTTTTTTGCTTGGACCGGTCAAGAACTGCTGAATTTCCGGCAGTGCTTTGGCCTGCGCCAACAAATCGTCTTTACTGATATCGACCGCAACCTCAAGCTTGCCACGCAGTTTACCGTTGACCTGTACCACGATGGTTTGGGTGTTACGGGTCAAGGCACGTTCATCCACACTCGGGAAGCTGACTTGCGTCAGATCTAAATCAAACTGTGCCAACAAGGTTTGTGACATATGCGGTGCAAATGGCGCCAACATGGTTAACAAGCTGATGATCGATTCACGTTGTACCGCAACATCTTGCTCAGTTTTGGCTTCAAACTTGTTGATGCTGTTGAGCAATTCCATTTGTGCCGCGATCGCAGTATTAAAGGCATAACGGCGTTCGATATCGTCACCGACTTTTTGGATGGTTTCGTGGGTTTTACGACGTAGGTCTTGTGCATCTTTAGACAGGGCTGCGATGTCCAAGGCCACCACGGGTGCTGCATTGCTCAAGAAACTGCTGACCAAACGCCAAACACGTTTTAAGAAACGGTTAGACCCTTCGACACCCGCATCCGACCATTCAAGTGATTGATCTGGTGGTGCTGCAAACATCATAAAGATCCGCGCCGTGTCCGCACCGTACTGTTCGATGATCGACTGTGGATCAATCCCATTGTTTTTGGATTTGGACATTTTCTCTTGTCCACCAATCACCACTGGTTGACCATCGGCTTTGTAGATCGCAGAGATGCTACGGCCTTTTTCATCACGTTCCAGTTCGATATCGGCAGGGTTAAACCAAGTCTTCTTGCCAGACGCTTCCTCACGATAGAAGGTATCGGCCAAGACCATGCCTTGGGTGAGGAGGTTGGTAAATGGCTCATTGCCTTGTACCACGCCTTCATCACGCATCAATTTGTGGAAGAAACGTGCGTAGAGCAAATGCAAGATCGCATGTTCCACACCACCGATGTATTGATTGACTGGCAACCAGCTTTGCGCCGCTTCAGGTTGCACCAAACCACCTTGGAATTGTGGTGAGGCAAAACGCGCGTAATACCATGAAGATTCGACAAAGGTATCCAAGGTATCGGTTTCGCGACGTGCATCACCACCACAGCTTGGGCACTGGGTTTGATAGAACTCAGGCATTTTATTCAGTGGGTTACCTGAACCATCGGGTACCACATCGGTCGGCAAGATCACTGGAAGTTGATCTTCCGGCACCGGCACCTGACCACATTTCTCACAGTTCACCATCGGGATTGGACAACCCCAATAACGCTGACGAGAAACACCCCAGTCACGTAGACGGAACTGAACTTTACTGTTGGCCAGTTGTTGGGCTTCAAGTTTGGCCAAGATCGCATCATATGCGCCTTGGAAATCAAGACCATCAAACTCAGCAGAATTAACCAGTTTGCCTTGTTTAGACCCGTACCAGTCCTGCCATTCAGTGGCGGAGAACTCAGCGTCGTCTTGGCCTTTGGCATCGATCACTTGTTGGATCGGGAGGGCATATTTATTGGCAAATTCAAAGTCACGTTCATCATGCGCTGGCACTGCCATCACCGCACCCGAACCATAAGACATCAACACGTAGTTGGCGATCCAGACTGGAAGTTCAGCACCGGTCAATGGGTGTTTAACGAACAAGCCCGTCGCCATACCTTTTTTCTCAGTGGTGGCAAGATCTGCTTCTGCCACTGAACCCATACGGCATTCTTCGATAAAGGCTTTCAGCGTCGGGTTATTTTCCGCAGCTTTCAGCGCCATCGGATGTTCTGCGGCCACCGCCACATAAGTCGCACCCATCAAGGTGTCGCCACGGGTGGTAAATACCGTCAGGTTGTCGGCATAAATCTCAGGCTGTGCAGAAGGGAAGGTGATGTCCATGCCCTGTGAACGACCGATCCAGTTGCGCTGCATGGTCAAGACTTGTTGTGGCCAACCGTCTTTGAGTTGATCCAAATCGTCTAAAAGTTCTTGAGCATAGTCAGTGATGCGGAAGTAATACATTGGAATATCGCGTTTTTCAACCAATGCACCTGAACGCCAACCGCGACCATTTTCAACTTGTTCGTTGGCCAATACGGTTTGATCCACAGGGTCCCAGTTCACGGTAGACAGCTTGCGATAGATCAGGCCTTTCTTATATAGCTGAACAAATAACCATTGTTCCCAGTGATAATACTCAGGAGTACAAGTGGCAAATTCACGATCCCAGTCCACGGACAAACCGAGACGTTTGAGCTGATCGCGCATATAGGCGATGTTTTCAAAGGTCCATTTTGCAGGTGCGACTTGGTGCGCGATGGCTGCGTTTTCTGCAGGGAGACCAAACGCATCCCAACCCATCGGCTGCAGTACAGTTTCACCTTTGAGGCGGTGAAAACGACTGATGACATCACCAATGGTGTAGTTACGCACATGACCCATATGCAGTTTACCGCTTGGGTAAGGGAACATCGACAGGATGTAACGATGTGGTCCAGTAACCGTATCGGCGACTTTAAACACTTTGCGATTTTCCCAGTCTTTTTGGACATTGGGTTCAATCGCACTTGCTTGATATTCGGGGTCAATGTGAGGAGTAGTCATATAAACGTCGTATAGGAACAATAGTCAAAAGTTTGTCGCACAGCATAGCGCAAAATCGCCGCGAATGTGAATCGGGGCAGTGCAATTATTCAAGAATTTCAGTTCAACAATTCGGTTTAAGCCCAAATCCAGCAGCAATGGCAGCGATATCAACTTAATGAAAAAAAATCAGAGGCTTAAAAATCGATCAGGGTAAAATAAACTCACAAATCGAGATCAGACAGCTTGACTTTGGTCGCTAAAACAACAAAAATGCAGTTTAAGTTTTTTGGTGTCTCTGTTCGATCACCCTTCGAATCAAGGATATCGCTTGCAAACCATTTTTTCTAAACTGAAAAAATGCAATCAATTCGATCTGTTTATCCCAACAGGGTCGTTGATGTGAATCTGCTTAAACGGCAGTAATTTTATAAAAAAATTTATATTGCAGCAAAAACTTAGGAAATATGTGTGCTATAACAGTGCATGCAAATGAATGAATGAAACACGATTTATGTCTCCCATAAGATCGT
>JASLJB010000314.1 GCA_030152605.1 Acinetobacter sp.
GGGTAAACTCAAAAACTCATTGCTTGGCAAGGAGTCACCTATTGTATAGCCTTGATTAAAACCATATTAATGATTTCTGATCAGACTGTCATTAACAATTCTTGGTGTCACAAAAATCAACAGCTCACTTTTTTTGTCAGACTTTTCGTCACGGCGAAATAAGCGACCTAAAACAGGTAGATCGCCCATGAATGGAACTTTGCTGTGTTTGTTGTGTGTTTCCTGCTCAAAAATCCCACCCAACACCACAGTTTCACCGTTATGTACCAAGACATGGGTGGTGATTTCATTTTTGTTGAGGATCAACTCACCATTCGGTGCAACGCCGGCAGGTGAGTCACTGCTAATGTTGAGCTGCATCTGCACCTTGCCATCGGGGGTAATGCTCGGCGTCACATCCAAACTCAATAAAGCATCTTTAAAGGATGTGGTCGCACTCGACACACCGCCTGCATTTTCACGTGCCTGATACGGGACTTGTTGACCTGCCGCCACTCTGGCCTTTTGTTTATCCGCGGTCATGACTTTGGGGGTGGAGATCACTTCACCATAACCATCGGCTTGCAGCGCGGACAACTCTAGGTCCAACATAAAGTCAGACAAGCTAATCAATCCAAAAGCAATCTTACTGCTGCCGGCACCACTGACCCCCAGATCAATGTTGAGATTGTCTGGACGAGTAATCGTATACGGCGAGCCACCACGACTGGTATCGCGTGGCGGTTTGCGTAGATCCCACAAGGTGCTGTCACTGCCGCCCACCAACAGATCACTGCCTTTGGACAACATCCCCCACTTGACCCCCATCTCCTTACTAAAGTCGGTCGAGGCACGTACGATGCGTGCTTCAATCATGACCTGCCGCATCGGTACATCCAGCAAATCAATCATGCGCCGAATCTGTTCAATCTTTTTGGCGCTGTCGGTTAAGATCAAAGTGTTGGTGCGTGGATCGATCGAGATACTGCCACGCGAACTGAGCATACTGCCGTTATTGTCACTCTGGGTTTTGCTTGAATCAGATTTGCCTTGCGCACTTTGCGCATGCTGAATCAATTTTTCAATCTCGGTCGCCATGGCGTATTTGAGTTGTATATATTCGGTATGCAGCGCGGCAGACTTGGCACTTTGCTCCTGCAGTTTGGCCTCTTCTTCTTCAGACTTGATCATCTCAGTCATGGGTGCGATCCAGATGGCATTGCCCTTACGCCGCTGATCTAAGCCTTTGGCTTTTAAGATCAAATCCAGCGCCTGATCCCAAGGCACATCTTTGAGCCTCAGGCTAATGTTGCCCTGCACGCTATCCGCGGCCACCATATTCACCCCCGTAAACTCGGCCAAGACCTGCAGCACACGGCGCACTTCGATGTCCTGAAAGTCGAGCGATATTTTTTTACCGCGATAGGCGGGGCCATTTTTAAGCTCGCGTTGCGCTGCATTAGACTGTTTTGGCTTGAGACTGATCATCAGTTTGCGATCGGTCTGATAGGCCATATACTCATAGTCATCATGCGCTTGTATGCTGATCATGCCATGACCGTCTTGGTTGTAGGCATCGATATTGCTGACCAAAGTGGCAAAATCTTCAACATTTAAACGCTGTTGCAAGGCCGCAGATAAGGGATGATTCAATACGCGCAGGATCACTTTGCTGCCCTGCTGTTGAATATCGACCGGTGTTTTAGCCCCCAACAACTCTATCAGCACCTGTGCCTCAGCATCCTTGCCGCGTTGAAACCCAATATGCCGCACCCCTTGCTGAGTTGGTGAGTCTTGCTTGCTCGTCGCTGCCACAGGCATGGGCTTGGCTAAATCAGCACGACTCAGGCGATTGCTCGCATCAGCACGGTTTTCGGGACGGGCGCCGTGAGATGATTGCAGCGCCTGTGCAAGCTGTGTTGGCTGCAACTTTAAAATATAACGATTCCCCTCAATGCGATGACTCAATTGATTCGGTCCGTTCAATTGAATACTCAAACGCGCACGCTGTGCATCAGCACTCAGCTCAATCGCGCTGGCTTCAGCACTATTCACCGCAATCGACTTTTTCTGCGCCAAGGGTTGTACCCCGTCAAAATCCAAAACCAAACGTGAGGGCTGTTGCAGTTGATAGGTCTGTGGCAAGGTGGCTGCGCCATTAAATTCAACCACGACTTGTGTGCCTTGCTGGGGTAGCGATGTGGGCAAGATCTGCGTGATACTGCGCTCAGCCCAGGTCGGGCCATGTGCCAACAGCATCAGAACGCCGAGTAGCACGCGCTTGCCGGTGGTGGCAGTCAGCAGCTGTGCCGCCATGCGCATAGAGATCGGCGAGGGTGAAAAAAACCTGAGCGATTGAGTAACGCGTATTTTCATTCTTATTCCTTGACTCCCATCCTGATTGAAGACTGCGCAATCATCCTTGACTGCATTCGATACGATATATTGTGCTTTTATTTAGGCTGTTACTTTTAGCTGCTATTTCAGTGTGTTGTATCAGATGTCTGCGCTTGCGATGACTGCTGTGTCGGTTCTGTCTGCCGTGGGCTTGTAGACGCTTGTGGCAGCTTTTCGACTGGCGCAGCCGGCTGTGTCGATGGCGGGGTTGGCATCAGCATCAAACTGCGTGGACGCAAAATAAAGCCGCCTTTTCCATCATCCATCAGCTCAAGCAAATCAATTTGATTGGGTCCAATCTTGACGATCCGACCTTGATGCTGACCGATATAATCTCCGACCCGCACCTGTTCGAGTTGTCCGTCAGCAGTTTGTAATAAAGCCACCGCATGCGCCTGATCATGACCGTATAAGTGACCTTTCATATACAGCTCCTCAAGCGCATACAGCTCAAGTGGTTGCTTTTTCCGATGCACGTTGGGCTGCACTGCTTTGCTGCTATGTGTTTTCAATTCATTGGCCACCGAATTGGGCACAAAGGGACTGCGTAAGTCTTGCGCAGCATACTTAAAACTCGGCACCGCGCTAAAGGTCGGTGCCGGCTCAATCTGCTGCGGTGCTTGGCTTCTGATCTGTACCATTTCCTGATTGACGGCATCAATTTGTGAGTTACAGCCACATAACAGCAGCATGCCGAGGATCAAACTAGTGTTCCAGATTATTTTCATACCCTTGCTCCTCAACATCTCCAGCGCTCCCCGCTCACATCAACATATCCACACCAACACCAATCAACATCTCTCATATCAACACCAGCACCAATGCGCATGCTTTAAGGTGCTGTCTGCTGTGGCTGCCCGACATGCTGTGCAGTGCCATGTTCGGTGGCGTTTTGCTGCGCGGGGCTGTGCTGGACGGGGCCTTGCGGATTGGAGTTGGACGGCGTGGTGCTCCCCACATAACGATAGGTTTTGGCTTTAAGTGAATATTCAACTTGTGGCAGATCTGACTTTCGCGCTGAATCGGGATTGCTGCTGATCACCACGTCATGCAAAGTCACGATTCGGGGCAATGCCGCAATACGACTAACAAACTGACCAAAACGATGATAATCGCCTTGGGCCTCGATAGAGATCGGCTGCTCAATAAAAAAGGCTTGGGTGATTTCTTGTTCAAGATGAATATTTTTAATCTTCAAACCGGACTGTAGAGCCGCAGTATGAATATCCTCAACCAAACTCGGGATTTCGGTCTCTTTGGGCAGTTGCGCCAATTGCTGATTAAAGTCGGATTGCATCTGGGTCAGTTGTGCTTGGTATTGTTTTAGATTACGCAGTTTGGAGTCTTTTTCTTTAAATTCGTTCAATAGGCTCTGCTGCATGGACTGTGCATTTTCTAGCGTCGCGCGCTTGGGTTCAATCAGCACAAAGTAGCCCAATAAACACACCAAGCTAAAGATAAACAGCCAACAGGTGATCTTGACCGACTGTGGCCAACTGCCATAGGCCTGCATATCCAAGGTATTGAACTGTTGAAAAAACCGTTCCACGGTCAACTTGTTTTTCTTGCTGGCCACTTTCTGTGTTTCTGGCACATCGAACTGATCTGGCTTCATGAACGCCCCTGAGTGGCATCCAGCGCTGACGTCGCCAATTTAAAACTAGCCGCCTCACTCATATCCACCGTCACCACAAACTCCCCATAGTTGGCTTCCGCACGCGGCAGCAGCGAACCGTTTTCTTTGGTTTTGCTTGTGTCTGCGGCAACGAAGGCGCTCATAAAGGCATTGTGAAACCAAGTAGACGTCTCAAGCCGTCTCAGCAGTTCTGCGACAGTGTTGGGGTTGTCCGCTTTGCCCTCAAAAGTCAGTTTGTCAGCACTACGTGTCACCTTGGTCAGATACATATTGTTGGGTACCACACGTGCAATTTCATCGATCAGGCGTACCGTGATCGGACGCTGTCCTTCTAGCCCTTGGATCAAGCGCATGCGTTCAATCACGGCATTGCGCTGCGCTTTTAGGCCTTCGATATTTTTTAATTGTGCATCTAAGCTTTGGTTACTGCTCATGATCAATTGATTGGCTTGGATTTGATCATCCACTTGATAGGCATAATAAAACCACGCCAACATCACACAGATCACCCCAAACATGGCACTGACCAAGGAGGTGGCGATAAAGGCTTTCTTGCGCTGTTCGCGTAATTCATCGCGCCATGGTAGCAGATTGATCTTGCTCATCAGTCAAAACACCGCAGGGCCAAACCACAGGCCACCATCAGCGATGGTGCATCATTTTCAATTTTCTTTAAATCAATTTGACTGGAAAAGCCCATCTGTAAAAAAGGATTGGCGGTGGTGACGCGATAGCCGAGTTTTTGCTGCAGCAACTGAGACAGGCCATCAATATTGGCATTGCCACCGGCAAGTAACAGATGATCGACTTCGTTAAAGTGGGTCGATGAGAAAAAGAACTGTAACGATTTGGCCGCTTGCTGTACCACAGCTTCTAAAAAAGGCATCAAGACTTGGGTCTGATAGTCGTCAGGCAAGGTTTGATCTTTTTTGGCACGACCTGCTTCTTCATAAGACAAACCATAACGATTTTGGACCTCTTGGGTCAGTTGTTGACCGCCAAATAAATGTTCACGGGTATAAATAATCTGGCCCTGATGCAACACAGACAAGGTGGTCATGGTGTGACCGATATCTAAAATCCCCACCGTATCCACGCCCACCGGCATATAGTCAGAAAACACCGCAAATGCGCGTTCAAGTGCATAACTTTCCACATCAACGATCTTGGCATTTAAGCCAGCCAGCTCCAGTACCTCTAAGCGCGCATCAATGTTTTCGGTGCGGGTTGCGGCGAGTAAGACCTCGACCCGTGCTGGATTGGACAATGCCACATCAGTCACCTCAAAGTCCAGACTGACATCATCCAAGGGAAATGGGATATATTGTTCGGCATCCATACGGATCTGCACTTCGCGTTCGTCATCACTGATGTCTGCATCCATTTCAATCACTTTATGGATCACCATCGAGGTGGGAACGGCGACTGCAACTTGATAAGCACTGGGATTGGCGATCTGAATGGCACGATCTAAGGCATCTGCGACGGCTTCGGCATTGAGGATATTTTTCTCCACCACACTGCCAGCTTGTAAGGGGCTCAGGCCATAGCTTTCCACCCAATAGCGGTCATTTTTTTTCGAAAGTTCTAGTATTTTGACGGATGTGGAACTAATATCAACGCCTATTAATTGCTTATTTTGCTTACGAAATAGTCTAAGCACGATATATTCCTAGTCTTTGTTATCGTCAATAACA
>JASLJB010000348.1 GCA_030152605.1 Acinetobacter sp.
CTACTGGCCGAAAATGTTTGGTTGGAAACTTAACGAAGCATGGGGTAAAGCTGCATTCTGGTTCTGGTTCTTCGGTTTCTATTTTGCATTCATGCCGTTATATATCCTTGGTTTCATGGGTATGACACGTCGTTTGAATACTTATGACAACCCTGAATGGGACCCGTACCTTGCACTTGCATTCTTCGGTTCTGTACTGATTGCACTCGGTATTGCATGTATCTTGATGCAAATCATCGTGGGCTTCTTGCAACGCAACAAAAACCTCGACCTTACAGGCGATCCATGGGATGGTCGTACGCTCGAGTGGGCAACCTCTTCACCTGCACCGTTCTATAACTTTGCTCATCTTCCGAAATACGACAGTATCGATCATTTCTGGACTGACAAAGAAAATGGTGTTGCTTACGCACGTCCTGCGAAGTATGAAGATGTTCACATGCCGACCAACCGTGCAGCAGGTTTCGTTCTTGCAATGTTCATTACAATCATGAGCTTTGCATTAATCTGGCACATCTGGTGGTTAGTCATCGTATCTTTCGTCGCAACGATTGTCAGCTTCATCGTCAGTTCGTTCACCAAGAAAGTGGATTACTATGTTCCTGCAGCTGAAGTTGAACGTATCGAGAACGAACGTTATGCGCAACTTGAACAACACTTGAAGAAGGACTAAGTAAATGGCTGAAGTACTTCATCACAACGACCACGGACACGATGAACATCATCACGATGATACCGACATCACCGTCTTTGGTTTTTGGACCTACTTGATGAGTGACTTGATCTTATTCGGTACACTCTTCATCGCGTTTGCTGTTTTAAGCAGCCATATTCCACTTGGTACACCAAGTGCAAAAGACTTGTTTGCTGATTCATTAGGTTTCGTTTTAACTGAAACGTTTGCTCTTTTGATTTCATCAGTCACTTTTGGTTTCGCTGTATTGGCGTCATACAAAAAGAATGTATCTCAAGCCCTGCTTTGGTTAGCAGTGACTTGGCTATTTGGTGCAGCGTTCATTGGTTTAGAACTATATGAATTCGCGCACCTTGTACATGAAGGCCACGGTCCTACGACCAGTGCGTTCTTGTCTGCATTCTTTACCTTAGTCGGTACGCACGGAATCCACGTGACCTCAGGTCTCGTATGGATGATCGTATTGATGATTCAAATCAAAAAATACGGTCTAACAACTGCGAATACACGTCGTCTTGCTTGCTTAAGCTTGTTCTGGCACTTCCTTGATATCGTTTGGATCTGTGTATTCAGCGTCGTCTACTTAATGGGAGTTCTATAATGAGTCACGATCACAATGCATCTGGCGCTGCTCACGGTAACGTGAAGCAGTACAGCATCGGCTTTATCGTCTCTGTACTTTTGACCATTGTTCCTTTTTACATGGCCATGAATTCAGATGACTTTAGCCGTGGTGTTATCGTAGCAACCATCGCGATTACTGCGGTTGCTCAGGTACTAGTTCAATTGGTGTTCTTCTTACACATGAACTCTTCATCTGAACAGCGTTGGAACGTGATTGCGTTTATCTATACGATTTTAACGATTGCAGTATTACTCGTTGGATCGGTATGGATCATGAACTACCTACACTCCAACATGATGATCTAATCTGATTGACATGTTGAAAAAGTATTTATTCCTGACGAAGCCAGGAATTCTCTTTGGTAACTTCGTTACCACCTTGGGCGGGTTTTTTCTCGCCGCCCAAGGCTCAGTGGATTTCTTATTACTCTTCATCACACTGGTTGCAACAACGCTTGTTGTTGCTTCGGGTTGTGTCGTAAACAATGTGATCGATCAAGACATTGACCAAAAAATGCAACGCACACAAAACCGTGCTTTGGTGAAAAAAACCATTTCTCCAAACATTGCACTGTTGTATGCGACCGTTCTCGGTTTAATTGGTTTTGCGCTGTTGTGGTTTTTTGTCAACGCCTACGCATTTGGTTTTGCCCTACTCGGCTTTGTGGTTTATGTGGTGTTTTACAGTTTGTGGAGCAAACGTACTTCGATCCACCAAACCATCATTGGCAGTATTTCAGGCGCAAGTCCACCTGTGATCGGCTATACCGCGGTCACCAATGAATTTGATTTTGCTGCATTACTGATTTTTTTCGCTTATGCACTTTGGCAAATGCCGCATTCATGGGCGATTGCGATTTATCGTTTCGACGATTATAAAGCAGCCAATATTCCGATATTGCCTGTGGCGCGTTCAGTGTTTCGCACCAAAGTTGAATGTCTGATTTATGTCTTGTTATTTACGGCTGTATTGAATGGCTTGTATTGCTTCGGCTATACCAACATTCTATTTTTAATTACCTTTAATGCGCTGTGTGCGTATTGGGTGTATTTATCCATCATTGGCTTTAAAGCTGAAGATGATCAACGCTGGGCACGAAAGTATTTTCTTTATTCTGTGATTTTAATTACAGCATTGAGTATTAGCTTTAGTTTCAGCTATCTCTCTCCTGCTCCATATATTCCAATTTTTTAAAAAAGATAGCCGTTGGCTATCTTTTTTATTTTGTCTCTGTTTCAGCCCACAATCCCCTATTCTTCTAACGCAATAATAGGCGCTGTCGCCATAAGTGATTGCAGTGGCTGAATATTGAGCAACACAGAAACAATCCTCTATTCGAGCATATCCAGCCCCATTAAAACGGTGCTTTATTCACTAGTGATAAACCTTGATGCACTGCAAAGATCTTGGCATTCACCACCGGCACACCAAATTCTTTTAAACGCGCCGTATGTTTATCGAGATACTGCTCGGCAGTCTGCTCAGTTTCAAATAAATAAATTCCGCCCGCTTCAAGCTGGTCCTGATTTTCAGTCCAAATTTTCCAAATAAATCCCGGTTCCTGATTGATCGACGCTGCCAAGGCTTGCATCGCATGCTGCATCTCTGCGCCCCATGGACCTTGATAAGGAAAATCAACTTGTAGAATAAAAGACATCGATTTGACCTCTTGCTATTAAAAACGTTGCTATAGAAAATTAGCGATTAAAACTTCGCATTGAAAATTTGCTAATAAATAGACCTCTGTCATCCAATTACACACATCCTGTGACTTGACCCTGCGTGATCTCAGCCAAAGAAACAACTGTCTGCTTCAATCTTGACAAAGTACTCATCTAACTGACTGCCCCACTGACGCTCAAGATAACGCCATGATTTTTGGCTCAGCGGTAAAAAAGCCAAGGTATCGGCACCATGTGAGGCCTGACAAAAACGAATTTCATATTCTGGTTGTAGGATCTGATTTAAATAAATAATCGTGGTATCACGATCGGCACCATCGTCACGATAATCCACTTTAAGCTGCTTGGATTGGAATTGAATGGTTAATTCAAAGCCTTGCGCATTATCCGCATCGACACAGATTGCCGAGAGCTGTTTGGTTTTTAATATATCTTCGCAGTATTGAATAATATCTTCATCATGCTCACGCCAATCCACCTCCATGACCAAGTCGGTGCGACCGGCGATAAAGTCAATATAGTCTTCTTCTTGACCAGCATCTAAATAAGCTTCAATAATTTCAAGTGAGGTGCGATAGTCTTCGATCATCAGTTCAAGCGTTCCTGTTCTCTGCACATAGCAGCATGGCAAAATATTTATATTCATCAACGCGCAGCATAATCTATTTTGCTGCCGCAGTCAGATTGATCGCGCACGCAACAGCCAGTATTTGTTTGAATCGGGGCTGAATCAAGCGGACTGTGATGGCTCGATATTTAAATCAGGCAAATTCAATTGAAACTCTCCGGAATATGTTTGTATTTTGAATGCTTATTCCCTATAATGACGGCTCGCAAATTTTGCGGCTTAATCAAAGTATTTTGATTACGACTCCTTGCTTTTAAAGCATTTGCTTTAGGGGCTGTTTAATCCGTAAGGAGCTGACAATGCGTCATTACGAAATCGTACTTTTAGTACATCCAGATCAAAGCGATCAAGTGGTAGGTATGGTAGAACGCTATATCTCTCACATCAAAGACGCTGAAG
>JASLJB010000030.1 GCA_030152605.1 Acinetobacter sp.
GTTTATCGACCTATTGGGTCACTTGTGCAGACGGATTAGAAACGCTGCTTGTAGAAGAATTAAACGGTTTAGGTGTTGAAAATATTGAACGTTTTCCAGGGCGCTTGGTGTTTAAAGGCACTTTAGAGCAAGCCTACCGCATCTGTATGTGGTCACGTTTGGCTTCTCGTGTGTTACTCCCGATTCACACCCATCCGATCGAATTTAGTCATGATGCCCGTGATGTGGCTGAAGAACTATATGAGGGCGCCAATGCCTTTGATTGGTCACTGATCTTCGCACCGCAAAGTACTTTTGCCATCCGTTTGCATGTCGAACGTGACATCAAGGTGAATGTGCAGTTTGCCACCCTACGCGCCAAAGATGGTGTAGTGGATGCATTTATGGATGCGGTGGGTCGTCGTCCAAGTATCGACACCAAACAACCTGAAATCACCATGTATATCTTGGCCGGTAAAACAGAACATACTTTCTGTCTCGATCTGTCTGGTGATTCGCTGCATAAACGTGGCTATCGTCGCTTTATGACCGATGCCCCCATCAAAGAAAACTTGGCGGCTGCGATCCTACAAAAAGCACAGCTCATGCAGCGTCAACCTGAACTGATCCTAGATCCGATGTGTGGTTCAGGTACTTTTATTATCGAAGCCTTGATGATGTTGACCGACCGCGCACCGGGTCTGGTCCGTCGTTTCGGTTTTAACGGTTGGAATGGTCATGACCATGACCTATGGATGTCGATTAAAAATGAAGCCGCTGAACGTCATCAGCAAGCGCTGACCCAACCACTACCGGCCTTCTATGCCTATGATGCAGATTGGGAAGCGGTTAAAGCCACCAAACAAAATATCATTGCTGCCGGCTTTGAAGAACTGCTCGATCAAATCAAGATCGAGGAACGTACCCTCGCCGACTGGCCAAGCTTTGAAACTGAAAATAAAAAAGCTTTTGTGGTCACCAACCCACCATACGGCGAACGCCTCGGTGATAAAGGCTCTAACCGTGCCTTCTATCTCGGTTTGTCTGCACGTTTACAACAGCATTTCCCACAACAATTTGCTGCGATCATCGCCTCACAAATTGAACAAGCCGATGTGTTGGCGATCCTTGATCCACAAACCTTGCGTTTGATGAATGGTAAATTGCCGATTTATATTCGTTTAGGTCAAATCAAAGCTGCGCCATCAAGCCAGCCTTGGTTAGAAACTTGGCAGCCGCAACAGTTTGAAGCCATTGAAGGTGCTGAAGACTTTACCAACCGTCTGCAAAAAAACATTCAAGCTTTGAAGAAATGGGCAGTTAAAGAACAGATTCATTGCTTACGTTTATATGATGCCGATTTGCCTGACTTTAATGTGGCGGTGGATTTGTATGGTGAGCGTTTGCATGTGCAAGAATATGCGCCACCCAAAACCATTGACCCAGAAAAAGCCAAGAAACGTTTTAATCTGGCCTTGGCTGCGATCCGTGCCGTAACTGGTCTAGGACGTGATGCGATCTTTATTAAGACCCGTGCCCGTCAAGAAGGTAAGGCGCAGTACACCAAGCAAAGTACCGCTTCTAAACGCTTTATCGTACAAGAAGGTGCAGCGAAACTGTTGGTCAACTTGACCGACTATCTCGATACCGGTTTGTTCTTGGATCATCGTCAAATGCGTTTACGTATCGCACGTGAAGCCAAAGGCAAGCATTTCTTGAACCTCTACAGCTACACCTCAACCGCCAGTGTACATGCGGCCTTGGGCGGTGCAGCCAGTACCACCAGTGTGGATTTGTCAAATACCTATCTGAATTGGTCCAAAGAAAACTTTGTACTCAATGGTTTGACTGTGGATCATGCCGATGAACAGCATCAGTTCTTTGCTGCCGACTGTTTTGAATGGCTTAAAGAAGGTCATGAACAATATGACATGATCTTTATCGATCCACCGACCTTCTCTAACTCGAAAAAATTCCACGGTACCTTTGATATTCAACGTGATCATCTGTCATTGCTTAAACGTGCCATGAACCGTTTAACCACGGATGGTACGTTGTACTTCTCAAACAACTTCCGTGGTTTTGAGATGGATCAAGAAATTGAAGCCATGTTCGATACGGTTGAGATCACCTCTGAAACCATCGGCCTAGACTTCAAGCGCAATACCAAGATTCACCGTGCTTGGAAAATTACACACTATCCAGTCTAAGGTTATCGGGCTCAGCCCCCTTCGCTTTAAGTGCTGAATCCGAAACACGCGCACCAACTGGTGCGCGTGTTTTGTTTTAATGTGCTTGTGGATTGAGATAGATGGTGATTTTATCTTCGGTCAGGATATGCACGGTGTTGTTTTGGGCACTGACCCCATAATTGACGATCTTCAACTTAGGTTCGATACGCGGTTGCATCTCCACAACGGGTGGTAACTGATCTTCGAGCTTTTTTTGTTGTTGCTTTGGCGTCAGTACGCTGCTTTCAATTTGCGCGATATTTAATTGTGCTTGGTTGTGTTGGGCGCGTTGTTGCTCCAAGCTCATCAGCACTGGATCATGTGTTTGCTGCTGTACCTGTTGCATCACTTCGGTACTGATCGACTGATCATTCAGACGATGCTGTGACAATGAGCGATCACTGATGGCCTGTACCGCATGAGTACTGCTATTTAACCCAGCAAAGAAGAATAAGCCCAACATTTTCGGCCATGATGATTGAAGTGTCTGTAAGACAACAATATTGGTTCGCTGGTGTTTTTGCATGATTATTATCCAAGTTATCCAAGATATTCTTGCGTTATTTTATTTTCCCTGTTGAAAAGCTAACAATTTTTGATCAATCCTGCAATCTAAGCCATCCGCCTTTCAGATAACTGGTCGAAACGCATGTTACAATCCACTGGACTACTCTTCGATCGTTTTAGGATCGGGTCAATGCAGCGGCGACTACCGAAATTGCTTAGACTGAATAAACCAGGCTTGATGCTCTATCAAGGGCGGTGTCCAACTGATGCGTTGTTTTAACCAACTTCGGGTGGCGAGATAGGGATGCGTTTTAATATATTTAAGTGCCTGACTGGCTGACCCCATATCACCCAATTGTTGGTGAATATAGTCAATATCAGCTTGCTCTAAATCGTTGATGATAAAAACAATCCTTCCTAGAGGATGGATCAAATCTTCCAGATGAGGCCAGCGTTCTAATTGAATCGCGGGATAAGCTTCACCGCGTACAGCATGGATGACGACCGGCTTAATTTCACCTGAGATATTTAAAATACCTTTGCAGCGCAGTAAACGCTGCTGCAACAGAGCAATAATTTTCCCAATATTTACCGTACATTGCAGCCATGGCAGCGCATCCTCAAAGGTCAGTGAGATGCTACCAATGCGGCTATGCTGTTGGGTTGGCGCTGCGTTAAAGTCCAGTTGCGGCGGCAGCCCCAAGCTGGGTTGTGCTGAGAAATAATTTTGAAATCCAAACCAGTGTTCAAAGTGATCCGATGCGTTTCTCGAATAGACCCCCTGTGGCCAAAAATCGATTAACTGAATTTGGCCTTGGTGGATCTCGTGGAGTTTGACCTGAGGATTGAGGCTATTGATGTAGTCTTTGATCTTGCTCAATGCATTGGCACCGACCAAATCTACTTTACTGATCAGGACTTTATCCGCACTGGAAATTTGCTTGATCGCCTCAGGGAAGAGCGCAAACTGCTGCACCTGCATAGTGGCGTCCACCACAGTGACAACCCCTTCACAAAAAAAACGTGTGCGTAAAAAGGGATGCTGCATGATCGTTTGGATCACAGGAACCGGATCAGCAATGCCTGTGGTTTCGATCAATATCCGGCCCAGTGCGGGAATTTCTCGGGCGATCGCGCGATCAAACAATCGCTTTAAGGCATCCACCACCCCCTCCTGAATGGTGCAGCAGATACATCCTGAATTGAGCAGCACCGTGCTTTCATCAGCCGAATCTACCAAATCATGATCGATACCGATTTGACCAAACTCGTTGATGAGTAAAGCCACACCAAGCATATGATTAGAATTAATTAAATGATTTAAGATTGTGGTTTTACCTGCCCCGAGGAATCCGGTCAAAATGGTAATCGGGATTCTTTGCTGGCTGATTGGTGTATCCATTTTATTACCCTCATCTTGATCTCGGCATCCTGTTCTCGACATCTTAAGCTAGACACTTCATCGGTTGATCTCGATCGCTGTGTAAGCCACACATCAGTTGAACTGTTCAATCCGGCTGGCTGCGATTTGCTTTTTCAGCGCGGCAATCCGTTGCGTACTGATTTCTGGCCGGCTGTCCTCTGCCAACTCAATATAGTAAAACTCATGCGCTGAACATGTAGGAAGCGTTTGCGCTTGATTAAATTCATCACTCAATTCCAATCCCAACAGTGCGCTATCGGTCTTGAATTGGGACTGGATCTTGCTGATCACAGCATCAAAATTGTCGAGCAATTGTGCTTCAATCGATTGCTGCTGGGGCATATGCAAGATAATGCTCCAGCGATAATGCTGTGCGATATTGATCAGCGGACGATAGTACAGCGTGGTCTTCGCTGACCATGCTGCAACAGCCTCTGCTGCGGCATCTTCCTCAATGATCAGACCCGCAATCGGCTGGGTCGACAAAGCACGAATCACATCCGTCACATACGCTGCGGCATCTTCGATATCCTCATCGACGATCTCTTGCACATTCAGGCCCGCCAATCGCACGGCGTGATTGAGCCATGCTCTCGGTGATGGGATGCGTAGCAGGATCAATTGCGATGTTTGAGCCAATACGGCACTCAGCACCTCATTGATCAATCCCCGTGCAGCTTCGGATTGCAGCAGTCTACGCATCGCCATTTTCGGGGATTTACGCTGACCAAGGAGTTGGGCCAAACCGCCTGCTGCGGCGGCGTGTAGATCAAAAACCTCGCCGATCGAGATGATGCCGAGATCAGACTGGATCAAGTTTTGCGCTTGGCCAAACCAAGTCACATAGCCAGCAACACTTTGCCACGGATTGGCGTTGGCGCTGCCGAGTAATATGCGTTTTGCGTAGGCATCGGCGCTAATCCAAGTCTTGAGATGACTCAGGCGATGGTTTTGAATATTTTGTTCTCTGTCTATGACGGTCATTGTTTTTCACCCAAATTGATCCCCTGTGCTCGGATCGCCGCCTCAAGTGCTGCGATGCGGACATCTTTGGGATGTGGCATGTAATTCGGTTTAAACTCGTTGGCTTGTCGGGTGTTATTGACGGAACCCATGTACAAGGTCTCTAGCTGATCGCCCCATGCGCCATAATAAGGAATATGCTCAGGCGGATGCGCAGTGGTCCAGCTTTTTACAAATTCATCAAAAGGTTGACCCCGATTGAGCCGTGCTTGACGTTCCTGCTGGCGTAATACTGCGGTCATTGCAACATTGACCACCAAGGTGTCTGGATCGATTTTGACTTTATACAGATGTTCAGCAACCGCATGTGAGATCAGGTTTTCGCGTATATCTTTGACGATTGCATCAGGATCACGCTCCAACAAATCTCCATACCCGGCACCCGCACCTTGGGAAATCATCACCAACTCACCGCGCTTAGAGATCTCAAAACCCAGTCCCATATGGTGGGTGCTATAACTGGCTTGCTCAAAGGCGCGCTCATTCATCAAATCTTCGATCGAATGCTTAAATTTTTCAGGTTGTGTCAGCAGTTCTTCGTAGATATCAACACCCTGTATTTTGGAGAGTGGATAGCAACCACAGGCATAGCCCCCAAATGTGCCCTGTATCGGCGGCACTTTTGCACCTTGGCTGGTGGTCATAAAGCCCCATTCGTCACTGTCCTTGGTTGCGACCATCATGGTATAGCCCTGACCGCCGCGATATTTGCCCGGTGCAATGGCATCTCGGGTAAATTTTTTCGAGACCAACTGTAAAAATGGGACCTCCTCCTCATTGATCTCTTGCTCACCCACATCGGCCATCGTGGCAAAAATCGGCGCCAATGCGCATTCACCATCCAAGTCAAAACGTGCACCACCGCCCATCCCATTGAGATCGGCACACAGATTACCCAAGGTTTCACCATGTTGATTTTTACCTCCCCAAATAAAGGTATTAATCATATTGAATGACGGTGCTTGAACTTTGGTGTATTTCTCTGGGCAAGAATATAAAAACTTGGTCACGGCGTGCTGAACCGCGGTAAAGCCGGTGAAGATCGACATCAGACTTTGCGAATTGGGCGTATCGTAAGATGAGTTTAAGATTGAGTATGGGTCTGCAATCACTTCAATCGGTGCAAAGGCAGCCTGCCCACGAGGGAGATCCGGCCAGATGTAACACATAAATAACTGTGAAATCATGCCCTTCAATCCTGCGAGTACCGTATTGGTCGGTCGATTGGTAAATTCAGGCGCAGATCCTCTAAAGTCTAGGATCAATCGATCACCGGTTTTGGTCACTTTGAGGTTAACTTTGGCGATACAGTTTTCACGCAAGGTCGAGTCTTGAACGATATAGGTGCGTACGCTCATGTCAGGCCATTCGGATAAACGACGCTTCACTTCGGTACGCACATTTTCCATGGTCAATCTGAGGGTGGAAATCAACGCATCCACACCATCGGTTTTCAGGGTTTCTTCGATTCGTTGTTTCATACGCATACATGCAAATAGCTTGACTTTCATGTCTTCGAATTGCAGTTTTGGTTCCCGAACCGAGTTTTGTAGGAAGGTTAAGAGATCCTTACGAATCTTGTAGTTTTGCACCACCTTAAAGGGAGACATTTTCAAGCCTTCGTCAAAACGGCTTTCTGCCATAGACGGCATTCCCCCCGGTTCAACCGCTCCATTTTCTCCCTCATGCACGGTCGCTGCGACCCAACAAATCAATCGACCTTCATGAAAAATCGGCACAATCATACTTTGATCGGTGTTGTGAATGTTGCCATAGCGGGAGTCATTGTGAATAAAGCCATCACCTTCATGCACGCCTACAGTCGGTTCATCCCACCAGTGTTTGATGATGTACTTAATCGGATGATGAACCAGGGCTGAAAAGACCAATACCCCACCGGCACTGGCAATCGCCAGATCACCACTTGCAGAGTACATACCGGTAATTAAATCGCCCCATTTGGCACCTGGCGCAGCTCCCATTTGCTCAACCATTTCATAGCCTTCATCACAACCCGACTGTAAGCGGTCACGAATGCGCGCGATCAAATGTGAGTCATACACTTGAGCGATGGCCTGATCTTCATCTTTACTGCGTGGCATCAGATCGTGGCTTTTCATAATCTCCGGATCTGGCCCCAAGAATAAGGTGTTATCCACCAAGAATTTTTTGATCAGTGCTTGATCTTCTGCACTGATCTGTTGTGTTCCGCTAGGCACTTCTTGCACACGGCTATTGTTTTCTGGGGAGCTTTTATTATCGTTTGGACGGATGGTATTCATATTATTTTCCCTTCAATCAACTCGATTGCACATCGCCTCGCGCGGCAATCTCTAAGCTATAAATATTGGAGTGCACAATCGACAAGTACTTAAACTGGCCTGTTCTTGTTGTCTTTCATGATCTGATCGGGTCGACTCAGAACGTCGTACCTATCGATTGCATCGTATTATTGAGTTAATGGGCTGCGTAAAAACCATGATGCATCTTGTTCAGCAGCCACAAAGGTCCAGCCTGGATTGACCAAATAAGTCGTGACTTCAGAGGTAATCACCGCAGGACCTTTGATCTGCATTCCCGCGCTGATACTGGCGCGTGACCAAACCGGCGTGTCCACTGGACCGGGATAACCCACGAAGTAACAGGCTCGGGTCAGTTCAGGTGCTGGAGGTGCTAGGCGCTCTGACTCAGGTCGCGGTTTGATGTTTTTAAATTGAATGGTTTGATGTTCGACATAGGCTGCAACACGGATGGTGTTGATGCGGATCCCGGCTTCAGGCGCTTGGGAACCTTCACCAAAACGTTTGCCATAATCTTTGGAAAATTGATCCATGATTTTCAATACATCGACTGGGCGCTGTAAATAATGTTTTTCAATAATCGCAGTGGTCTGCACCAATTGATTCCCATAGCGCATATCCAGTTCCAGACGGTGCTGGATATCGTCTTTGCTCACCCCTTGACGAATCAAATCCTGAGAACCCCGTTGTTTGAGCTCATCCACGATGTCATTAAAGGTTGCAAAGTCATCCATGAGTTTTAATGTATTTGAGTCATACAGCACCATATACAAAGATTTTTCATGGATGTGCAGCTGATGGATATTACCCGCACCCACGGCGGAGAATACGGAGCTAAAAGGCGGTGCTAAGATTTTATCGATATTGAGGTTTTGTGCGATCCCACAACAATGCAAAGGACCGTTGCCACCGTAGGCCAACATGGTAAAGTCGGCCGGATCATAACCGCGTGCGCGCAGTTCGGTGAACAATCCATTCGCCATATTTGCATCGAGCTTTTCTCGGATCAACAATGCAGCTTCAATCGGTCCGCAGTCCAAGTCATCACACAGATTGTCTTCGATCGCGTTTATCGCACGGCGTTTATTGAGCTTGATCGATCCGCCTGCATAATTATCCGGGTCCAAATAACCCAAAACCAAATCCGCATCGGTCGTGGTTGGGCGCATACCACCACGTTCATAGCATGCAGGACCAGGATCTGAACCTGCGGACTCAGGGCCACACTTGATCGCGTCATACATGCGATCATAACTTGCAATAGACCCGCCGCCTGCACCGAGCGTCACCAAATGCACCATCGGAACGGATACCAACCAACGATCAATCACGGGATTGAAATCATAGTGTTTGACCCCGCCATCCACCACAATGCCAATGTCATAACTGGTGCCGCCCATGTCGGTGGCCACCACGTTGCCGAGCTCGGCTTGCATGGCCAAATGCTCGGATGCTGCAATCCCAGAAACGGGCCCGGAATGAATGGTTTGCAAAGCATCTGTGGAGTTGAGTTGTGCCATCCCGCCCGAGTTATGGATGACCAACATCGGGTTGCTATAGTCATGCGCACGCAGGTTTTGTTCTAAGGTGGACAAGGCGTGATACATGGTCGAGTGCAGATAAGCATCAACGATCGCCGAGGTGGTTCGCACATACTCCCCCTTACGTCCTGCGACACGATGCGACAAGATCACCGGAATCGCACCCAACAAATGCGATGGATATTCTTCGAGTAAGATCTCTTCAATGCGCTGTTCATGCACAGCGTTCACCACAGCGTTCAAGGTCGCCACCACCAGGATCTGCGCGCCGCCATCCACCAATTCACGAATTTGTTGGCGTAAATCATCTTCATCT
>JASLJB010000085.1 GCA_030152605.1 Acinetobacter sp.
CGTTTCTTTGAGGCGGAGAGATGCTGAATAATCTCAGCAATCACCTGACTCAACTGTTGGGTCAACTGCGGATCAATCGGATTCAGCAACACCGCCTGTGACTGAACCACTGTTTCTGCATATTGATTGAGTGCCATCGGCTGCTGCAACAGCGGCAACAAATGATGACGCTTGATCGCCAAGAGCTGATTTGCATCCAATTCAATTTGATCGAGTGCTGTTAATGCGGTGATGTGTTGCATAGAAACCCAGTTGCGCTAAGCCAGTGAAGGTGCATGCCCGGAGCAGCACAGTGATGAATTGCGTGGAAGTGACGCATTTCTTTGCTGATTTTCTCGGGTGTATTGCTCCAATATAAACATTGATGGAGGCAGTGTGACGAAAATCAATGTTCTCGCTGATCGCGAATCGCAAAAAAAGACCGATGCCTCAGCATCGGTCTTTGCTGGGTCGAGCAACGCAGATTAGATACGACGGCGCAGCCACAGCAAACTTAACAGCCCCAACAGCGCACCGATCCCCCATGCACCGCCGCCACTTCTGGCACTGCTACTCGAACCCGAGTTATTCAGGGTAATCACCGCCTGATTGGAAAGCGCTGCATCTGCATCATAAACCATATAAGTCAGCTTATAGTTAAATGGATCAAGGGTGTTTTTCAACTGTAGTTGAATATCGCCACCATAGCAGGTTTCTTTGCCATCCTCACCCGGACAAGGTCCAGTACGCGAAGCCACGATTTTGACCGGATCTGGAACTTTACTAAAACGAATCGCTAAATCCTCGCCCTGCGCATTGATGTAATAACTCGGCTTATTGGGCTTGCTGTTCATCTTACTGACATCCCCATCGCCATCATCATTGGTGTGTTGCAATAGATTGACACTCAACAACTGGCTGCTGCCTTGCTGCACATAGAGATCGACATTTTTGGCGATGGGCTGAATATTATTAAAATTGGTCATGATATAAGCAGTTGAAAACTTGGATGCATCTGTTTTCAAGCTCAAGCGATATTCACAAAACTCTGAGTCGCCATAAGGCGTGATCTTGTCATCGAGACGGTACATCAGGACCTGCTTTAACTCAGGGTCCCATTTACATTTCAGCTGTGGATCAAACTGACCTTGGAATTTCTTATCTGGTCCGAGTTTACCCAAGCCCAAAGGCTGAACCTGAACATTGTAGTTGTCGGCATTCAGATGTTTGACTTGACGACTGCCATCTGCAAGCACTTGTTCGTCGGCCAAGTTACTACTAAACACATCCACAAAGGCGGTGCGGTACATCTGGCGCTGTTCGGTATATTGAATATTGTTTTCGAATTCCTGAACCTGTAAACGATAATACGGTAGGAACTCAGGCTTGGTACTTGGGTTGTCCAACAAAGATTTAAACTGATCCCGATTACGTTTATAGCGATTGAGCAACTCCACCACAGACTGATTCGCCGCTTCGATATTACTGGCCGTTAGGCGTAAAACTTCAGTTGCACCCACATCACAGCTATTGGCGTGCTCGCCATCACCGACCGAGTTGTTGGCATTCATACGTGGAATACCGCGTTGATCCACCGCACTACAGCCCAACTCCCCACTATCAATCAAGGGGTTTTTGGCGCTTGTCAGCAAGGGGAAATACATCGGCATAAAACCGGTATATTCGGTCAGCAACTGCTTATAGGCTTTATAGTCCGTGGTCGGTAAAGGACTGAGTAGCGTACTCATCGGCAGCTGACTCAGATCAATTGAGCTTTGCTTGACCGCTTCTCGCTGCTCAGTTGGAATATCACATTGATCCTGACCTGCGGCCAAGTGCAACGCATTGCGACTAAAACTGATATTGGCATGTTCCACATCGGCGATATTGCCATTCGCATAACGACAGGATTGACCCGCGCCGTTATAGGCCAAGATATTAAAATTGAGTGTTTTGCTGGCCACATCGTTATACAACAAAGTCGAGTGAGCATGGTTTTTCACGATGGTATTACTGATCAAGCGCAGCTCCGAAGCCTGATCCAATTGCACCTTACCCTGCGGCGTGACTGAACTAAACTGAATAATACTGCCGCGATTTGGATCGGCAATATTTTCAGTCATGGTATTGGTACTTAGGATTGCCGATGTTTTGCCACAAAAGGCAAAAGTACTCTGGCTATTGGCTGAGCCATTACGGACTACACTATAATGCGTCATCGCCACACGGCGCGGGGTATAGATCAGATTATCTGAACAGGTCATGGCCAGCACACTGCCGCGTTCTGCCTGATTGTCATTCAGATTACCGCGCACCGCGCTCAAGCTACTGCTGCTGCCATTTAAAAAGATCGCAGCACCGGCTTGCGCCTTGGCGTTATAGATCGAAACATTGTTGAGTTCCAAGCTGCCGCCGATATATAAGGCGCCACCGACATTGTCACTATAGCCATCATGCAGATCGAGATTGTTGAGTGACAGCGCAGGATTGTTTAACTCGGTGGTATTGAAGATCCGGTTTTTGCCGACGGCACGGATCGAGGTTTTGACTGCGGTCATGGCCGGATATTCATTGCTCAGTACGTCCGCTTTACTGTAATCCACCGGTGCTTTACCTTGGATCTGCAACGCCACTCGCGGCTGCAATTCTCGTTTCAGCTGATATTCACCTTCTTGCAACTGAATCACATTGGTGATGCCATTGGCAGTTTGCACGCCGCTGCATCCACCATAGTCTTGGCGCATAGAGGCTGCGGTCACGGCTTCACGCAAGGAACACTGCGCAGGATTTTCCCCATCCTCATCCGCAAAGGTGGTGACCTGAATGACTTTTTCTTCTGCCGCCATCAACGACATCGCCGCTAAAACCATCGAAGCCAGTATGGCTTTTTTATAGATTTTCATTGTATGTCCCTATTTGTCTTATCTGTTTGCCTTATCTGTTTGTCTTATCTATTTGCAAGCTGTGCTTTATTTGAGGTAACGTCGTATACCCCACAGGCCCAGCAAAGCCAAGACACCGAACCCGCCGATACTGCCGCCAGAAGTTTTGGTTTTCTTATTTTCAAAATCATTCGGTGGACTTTGAACCACACGCACAGGGACTTCAATATAGGGATTACGCGAATCACTAAAACGCGTGGTGGTGGTCACAATCAGCACCTTAAATTCATCCAATCCATGCCAATCGCCATTTGGCACATAGGTCAGCTCACCCTCTGCATCAATCGTGGTCCTGCCTTTAGAGACCGTGCCCGTCTGCACCACTTTCATACAGCCCGGCTGCCACGGCTGCGCATCAGGTCGATCCCCAAACAGCGCCTTACATTCCTGAGCAGGCAACAGTTCACCATCCAACAATTGTTCAGTCAGCGTCATTTTCGCGACTTGACCATAGAGTAGATCCTCACCGACTTGTGAGATCGCACTCGGATCAACATGCAGCTCAATGGCACCACGATCACACAGTTCAGGCATGCTCGGATGAGGTTTGCCACGCTGATCGCCCTCACGACTACAGGCCATCAATTGACTGCCGGCACGCGGTCCACGATTGACGATGGGTGAATCACTGAGTTGTTTGTAGCTGCCCAACAGTCGAGGTTTGAAATAACCCAACAAGGTCGTCTCATCCTCGGTGAAAGGACATAAGATGCCGTCTGAGCTACGGTCGCATTTGCCCTCAAGATCACCACCTGCGATCAATCGGGTCTGACCGAGTTGCTGCGAGGCTTGACCGGCACAGCCTTGACCATAGAGGTTATTGCTGATTTTTTCTGGGTCACCGCCGGCGATGACACGACAGTCTTGATCACCGTTCTGCGCCAGAATACTGTTGGCGAGGTTGGCACGCTTAAATGGCGCATTGAAAATCAAGCCTTTGCTATTGCCGAGCATGGTGATGTTATTCACCGACATGCCGTCATAGACCTTGGCCACATAGCCGCTGTTATTGAAGATACTGCTGCTGGTGATGCCGCGTACAAAGCCTTCGCCGATCTGGGTGAGTTGTTCTTGATTAAATGGCTGCTGAATATCGAGCACTGCAGCATCCGCTTGGCTGACACTGTTGTCACGGATCACGCTGCGTAGCAATAAAAACTGCGGCAGTTCACTGTAGATCACCGCGCCTTCTGCCGCGTGATTGTCTTTGAGCAGACTGTCCGAAATCAAACTCGAACTCAGTGCTTCACCCTCTAGCCATTTGCCGGCGTTATAAATTGCACCGCCTTTTTGCGCATGTCCGCCCAAGAGTTGACTGTATTGGATGACGATATTTTCTAAGTTATAAATTAAGCCGCCTTTGTCGACACAGGCTGCTTGCTTGCAACCTTTTAGTGTTAACTCACTGAAGGTAACGAGGATCGGGCTGGGCTTGACTGCCTCCTCACCGTCCTTCGGGACTTCAGCCGCAGCACGTTCAATCCAGAACAAGCGCCCTTTGCCATTCATGCTGATCTGGGCATTATTTTTGCCCAGCACATTTTCGTTTAGGCCGCTGCTGTAGAGTGATCGGATGATCAGGTTTTTGGAAATTTTAATTTGTTGATTGAGCTTATATTCAGTATTGGCTTGCAACAGAATGGTGTTCTGCGCATCTTTGCCGCCACAGCCATGCAAGGGTTGTTCGGGCATGCCTTGATTGACGTATTCAATCGCATTACGTAAAGAGCACTGATTGCCGCCGCTAATATCTTCCGTGGTGGTGACCGTAATACTGGCACTGTAGGCATGATTTGCCAGACACACGAGTCCTAAAACGATGCCCTGCTTGAGCATTGTATTCTCCTTGATCTTTTTTATTTGTTTTCTGCCCGCACAAATGTGTAAGACGGAATAAGTGTTTTGCGTACTCTGTCACAAACAAAAAAATATCTCAAGGCATTAAAGGCCTGAGATATTTTTGTTTGCACTATTGAAAATACTTGACATACTCCCACCACTAAGTTTCAACAACTTTAGTGGGGGAATCTTTGCGACCTGAAAAATATTTCTAAGAAGAATATCTAACCTTTCGATGCCACACTTGCACTGACAAGTATCGTGGCACAGGAACTCTTTATACAACGCTAATTTTATTGTGTCCTAGCGCATCAGCTAGTGCGAATAACCGCACGTTCTTTCCTGCATTTAC
>JASLJB010000101.1 GCA_030152605.1 Acinetobacter sp.
AACAGCGAGTGCGTTGCTGTCTTTATACCGCATTAACCTTTGATTGACTCATTTCGATCTAGGGCAAAATCAACCGCTGCTTTTGCATGGATGGTTGTGGTATCAAACAGGGGCACAGAAAATTGAACATCTCCGATGAGCATGCAAATCTCGGTACAGCCGAGGATGATGCCTTGCGCGCCGGCTGCGATTAAACCCTCCACGATCTGGATGTATTTCTGCCGCGATGCCGGGTCAATCACCCCCACGCATAACTCCTCATAAATAATCTGATGCACCGTGTCTCGATCTTGTTGATCGGGAATCAAAACATCAATACCTTGTTGTATAAGTTGATTTTTATAAAATTCGTGCTCCATGGTAAAAGCTGTACCGAGTAATCCGACTTGGTGAATATTGTGATTTAGGATTTCTTGGGCGGTGGCATGCACGATATGAATCAAGGGAATTGAAATCGATGCCGCGATTTGATCGGCGATGATATGCATGGTATTTGTGCAAAGTAATACGCAATCGGCACCTGCTTGTTCGAGTTTGACCGCTTGCTCACTTAAATAGGTACCGGCTTGTTCCCATAAGCCGAGTTGTTGTAATGCCGCGATCTCTGAAAAATCAATACTCAGCAAAATCACTTTGGCGGAGTGCAGTTTGCCCAGTTGTGTCTGAATCATCTTATTGATGTGCTGATAATATAAGTCTGTCGACTCCCAACTCATACCGCCTAATAAACCAATCGTTTTCATGGCAGATACCTATTTATTTAATGATTAAAATAAAGTCATTTATTGGTGGTTTTACTACAGAAAATTTAGAATAAAAATCCGCCATATTCAAGCGATTTGCTGTGCTGAGAGTGAGCTGAGCAGGTGAAGACTTGCCGAGTGGGGTTGAGATTAGATCTGATTTTATATAGATACCAATCCATATTGGGCCTACTGACTTAAATTATTTAAATGTGATTGTAATCACTATTTAAATTTAAAGTGTGAAAAAACTAGGCGAAAATAAAAATTAGTGTAATATGAATAAAGTTTAAAAAATGCTCAACTTGTCTGAATTGATACTCTAAAATGAATCGGTTTATAAAAAATGCTTAATAATATTCAAAGTGCATTAGAAAGCCTAGGTCTTAGTGCGCAAAAACGTGCCATTCACGTTCAGTTTTCCAATACAGCTTTAAATGCGCAATTATTCTTGCAGCGTATTGATGGGGAACATGCTTTAAACAAGGGTTTAACGGCGGAACTGATCTGCCTATCGACCGATGCAACGATTCCACTCAAACAGTTTATCGGCAGCCAAGTAGCGGTGGACACGGTGACAGATCGTGGAACACTCGTACGTACTACGGGACTGATCAGCCATGCTGCAGTGGGGGAGTCGGATGGTTCCCTCACACTCTATAAACTTACACTTGAAGATCCGACTGTGCTCTGGAAATACCGACGTAACAGTCGAGTATTTATGGCCAAATCTGCAATCGACGTGATTGAAAGTATATTCAGAGAGTGGCAGCAACGCAGTGCTTTATTTGCCGCTAGCCTCAGTCTAGATTTGAGTGGACTGCAAAAGGACTATGATGTACGTCCTTTTATCATGCAATCTGCTGAAACAGACTATGACTTTTTAACCCGACTGATGCGTCAGGAGGGGATCAGTTGGTTGGTCGATGAAGCTCAACTGACAGTGAGCAATTCTTCAGACCCGATTCAGCCACAAAAGCTACGTTTGGTTGATGATAATAGCCAATACCAAGCGCTCGATCGGCGTCATATTGGTTTTCACCGCAGTAGTGCCACGGAACAGCAAGACAGTATTACTGGATTTATTGGCCAGCGTAGTCTGCAACCGACTGTGGTACATGTACAACGTTGGCAGGCCGATGCACTCGAGCAAGAAGACGGTGCTGGTTCAGTCCTGAGTAAGCATAAACATAGTGACAACTATGACAATGCCAGTCTAGGCCTAGAAAATTCATGGCATTTTAGTCCTGCATGGATGCAGGACTTAAACGGTGAAGATGGGGCAACGGCATCAGGCAACAGTCAGATCGAAAAGCTCAATCAAAACTTATCCAATTATTATGATGCGCAGGCCAAGCAATTTGTCGCCAACTCGACGGTACGTGATGCGCATGTCGGCTATTGGTTTGAACTGAATGAACATCCTGAGATCGACCAGCACAGTGGTGCAGACAAAGAGTTTTTAATTACTTCGAAGTCTTTTTATAACCAAAATAACTTACCTAAAGATCTGCAAGTTCAAGTACAAAACTTACTGGATCAGAGTCAATGGCAGACCAAAGCGATCCAAAACAATGAAGAACGCCAAGCCAATTCCTTGAGCCTACAACGACGTAATATCGCCGTTGTTCCAGAGTTTAATCCGCTACAACATCGCCCTGCTGCATATCCGCAACGGGCCAAAGTGGTGGGTCCCAGTGGTGAAAGCATTCACGTCGATGCTTGGGGCCGAATTAAAGTCAGATTTATGTTCACCCGACCCGATGATCATGAGCATGATGGTGGTGCGGGCTCAAACGACAATGATACGGACTCGGCTTGGGTGGATGTACTGACACCTTGGGCGGGTGAAGGCTATGGCGCGCGCTTCTTGCCACGAATTGGCGAGATCGTGGTGATTGACTTCTTTGATGGCAATATCGACCGGCCTTTTGTGCTTGGACGCCTGCATGAAGGGCAACGTGCACCGACGCAATTCGATAGCAAAGGTCAACTACCAGACACCAAACGCTTAAGTGGTATTCGCTCCAAAGAGGTGGGCGGTGGTGGTTTTGGTCAACTGCGTTTTGATGATACGACGGGACAGATCAGTAGCCAGTTGCAGAGTAGTCATGGCGCCACCCAGCTCAATCTTGGCAATCTCAGTCACCCCAAAGATAGCGACACCAGTGAAGGGCGCGGTGAAGGCTTTGAACTCAGGACCGATCAGTGGGGGGCGGTGCGTGGCGCGCAGGGCCTATTACTTACGACTTACAAACAAGGAATGGCCAAAGGTGACCACCTCGATGCAGAGGATGCTAAAAAACAACTTGAGACCAGTCATAAAAATACCAAAGCCTTGAGTGATGTGGCTAAGAATCAGCAAAGTGATGAAATTGAATCTATAGAGCAACTTAAAATTTTGGCTGAAACGATTGAGGTCGAGTTAGCAAATTTTAAATCGGCTTTATTATTACTGAGTTCGCCTGAAAGTATCGCATTGAGCACGCCTGAGCATATTTATCAGTCTGCAGATGGGGTAATCAATCATTTGGCTGGCGATAATATTCACTTAAGTAGCCAAAAGAGTTTGATTGCACAAGCTTTGTCTAAGGTAAGCCTGTTTGCTGCACAACTGGGTGTGAGTGTGATCGCAGCTAAGGGTAAAGTTGAAGTGCAAGCCCAAGATGATGCGCTGGATTTGTTGGCCAAAGCGGGCATTACTATTGCCTCGACAGAAGATAAAATTGAAATTAGCAGTCCGAAAGAGATCGTGATTAAAGGCGGTGTATCACAAATTAAACTGGACAATTCAGGTATCTTTCCGCAAACCAATGGAAAATTTGAGGTCAAAGCAGGTCAGCACTCATTTAATCCAGGCGCGAGTGCTGCAGCACCAAATAAGTTAGCTAAACCTAAACCGATGAAAGGGGCATTAGAACTGCTGCGTAGTTATGGCGGTGAGGACTTCTTTGAAAAAAATGCATTTAAAGTTATCGATGTACTCGGTAAAGAGATTCAGGGCAAACTCGATGGCAATGGTTTTGCACAAATTACAGGAATTGCACCGGGACCTGCAGTCGTTGAATTCGAAAAAGATGAAAGAAGTGCCTGGGATCAATCTAGTGATTTTAAACGTGACTATGATTGGGCTGAAGGCGGTATTTTAAAAACCTCGGCATCGGGAGTAGGCAAAGGTCTATTGGATGCCTTTGGAAAAAATATGATGTCGCAATTAAAGGGCAATTTATTTTCTTTAAATGGCAGCAATCTTAAGGATATGGGCAAAAATGCTTTGAAAAATGCGACAGGTGAAAGCATAGGGCAGCTTAAACAGCAATTCAGTAGCAATCTATTAGGTGCTGTTTCGAATCAACTTAATATAGATTTATCACCGGATCAGTTAAGCAATCTTGGTCAAAAAGTGCAGCAATCAGCCCATAGCGTACAGGCGATCCAAGAACAAGGTTTAGACTTCTTCAAAGATCAAGCTTCGGCTATGTTGCAACAAGGGCAAGGGTTTAACCCTCAGCTATCGGCATCGAAGTCAGATGACATTGTCATTGTGGATGACTATTTTGAGCGCCAAGACATTTATAATAGTCAAAATTTAACCATTACAGAAACCACGCGGAAAGTGCGAGTTCAGGACGTATCTGAGCCACAAAGTGCGTTAAAAAGTCCGGTTAAAAGTCAGCCCTCTAACGTGAAGATTCCGAAGAGTAAGACGCCGCAGCCCACATCAGTAGTACCTGAAGATGTCACGATTGTTTACGAACGATTCGAGCGGCAAGATATTTACAACAGTCAAAACTTAACCATAACTGAAACGACAAAAAAGAATACATAGATGAGCCGCATTTAGTCTGACTCGTCTGAAGTCATCTATTGTGGATTTGAATTTAAACTGTGCTGATCCTTAAGGTTTTAGAGGCAGCATAAGATAAACAAAGGTTTGATATATTCATGAGTAGCGAAGACCAAAAACAAGATGCACCAGTCGTTGAACTTGCGATATTTAACTTAGAAAGCACGACGCAGTTGACTGATCTGCAGTTGATCGCGCATCAAGTACAACGCTATTTACAATCCTGCGGTAATACCAGTCTGCAACAGGTGCAAGCGAATGCGACCGTGCCGATGGTGGCCAATATTTATGCCTTGACCGGTAGTGTCTTGGACTTAATGCTGTATGCCACGCAACCGATGCAAGGAGATGCAGCGGTTCAACAGGGCGCGATGTTGGCTGCAAATCTGATCGGACTGTTTCTAAGTCCGCAGAGTGAAGCGCATGCGCGTATTGCTCTCAGACCAATGTTCGGCATCATGGCGGGATGCTTGTATAAAGATGGCGGTAAGATCACCGAAGGCGATCTTAAACGTTTAGAGTCTCATTTAAATGCGCATATTGCCGGTGATCTCGAACTATTCCTAGGTGAAACTGGGATTAAACTTGGTGGGCTTTTATCTAGCGCTACTATGCTAGGCACGACTATCTTAACTGGAATCGCCAGCTCAGGTCTGGGTGGGGCACTCGGAGCCATTGGCGCAGGGGGAGCCTCTGCAGATAAACGTGATCCTAATGAAAAATTTAGCAATTGGGCCAGTCCATTAATCGAGTTGGTGGCAGCACCAAGCGCTGCAGATCTTTCAGCCAAGATCGATGTGGATGGGCTGAGTTATTTACAACAAAAAGCCAAGATTGCATTGGATACTTTAGGCAGTGTGTTATCACAACAAGCCAATGCAGGACAAAAATATACTTTGGCTTGGTTGTTAAAACAGACTGCTGATGCACTCAAAGATCCTCAATATAAAGGCAATGCCAGTGTACCGATCAACCAAAGTGGTGAATATGAACGGCATACCAAGGGCGATACTTACGAGTTTGTCAGTTTACAAGCCAATGCATTAAATAATCCGCCTTGTCCTGATGGAACAGGTCAGGATATTAGCTATGCGATTGGTACAGAACGCGTTAATCATATGGACTTTTATCTGCCCAAACTGGGTTTTGCCTTTAACCGCCTGTATAGCTCACAGTTGGGTGAGCTAGATGATAGTGCGATCGGCGCGCGTTGGATGATGCCCTTTTCAAATCAGTTCATCGCTCAAGACAACGGTTTTATTTTAATTGATGGCAAAGGGCGTAAGCACCGTCTACCGCAGAGTATCCTAAGCGAATCTTATCAAGTGCCTTTTGAAGGGATTCAAATTAGCCCAGCTGAAGACGACCACATCGTGGTGGACTTTGGTGGGGATTGGTCTTTTTATTTTAGAAGCTTTGATGCGGGGCAGCATTATCATTTGGTATTGCAGCACAATGCTCAAACGGATGAAAAGGTTGAGTTGAATTATTTGTTGGTACAACAGCGTGCATTTTTACAGTCTGTGGACTTTAAATTAAAATCTGCCACACAACGGCTTAAGTTTGCCTATAACCCGCAAGTCCAAATCATCGCGATCTTTGTGGATGAAGAAGCTGAACCATTGGCACGCTATGACTATGATAGCCAAGGCAATCTGATTCAAGCTTATGATCAACATGGGCATCAGCGCAGTTATGAATATAATCAGGCGCATCAACTGACACGTTATACCGATCGCACCGGGCGTGGTCAAAACGTGCGTTATGAATCTACAGCTGTGAATGCCAAAGCCATCGAAGAATGGGCTGATGATGGCAGTTTCCGCACCCGTTTAAAATGGCATGATCGCATCCGTCAGGTGGCGGTCTATAACGCCGATGATGTGCCGACCTATTATTATTTTGATCAGGATGGCTTTACTTATCGCACCCGTTTGGCCGATGGTCGAGAGGAATGGTATTCACGCGATCAACAAAAACGCATTACCCGACATATTGATTTCTTTGGCCTTGAAACCCAGCAGGAATATAACCAAGCGGGGCAGTTGAGTAAAGTTATTCAACCCAATGGTGGGGTGATTCGCTTTGCCTATGATGACAAAGGTCAGTTGCTCGAAACCAAAGATCCAGAAGGCAATATCTGGAAGCAAGAGTATGATGCCAAGGGGCAGGTGATTAAACAGATTGATCCTTTAAATCGCATCACGCAGTTTAAATACAATGCGGATGGCCAAGTGGTCGAAGTGAAAGACGCTAAAGGCGGTGTAAAAAAGATTCAATATAACGATCTTGGGCAAATGAGCTGTTTTAGTGATTGCTCTGGGAAGACGTCCACATGGGAATATGACGTTAATGGTCAATTGATCTCAGAAACCTCGGCAGAGGGGCAAACCGTCCAATATCAATATAGCAGCGCAGGTCAAGATAAAGGTCAACTCAAGGCGGTGATTTATCCTGATGGTTTAAAAGAAACCTTTGAACGTGATCAAGAAGGGCGTTTACTGAAACACTTTGATACCCAAGGCAAGCTGACGCAGTATATTTATAATCCAGTTGGGCTATTACAGCAGCGGATCGATGCCAATCAGCATCAGATCAGTTATCAATGGGATCGTGCGGGCCGTCTAAGTAAGTTGCTCAATCAAAATCATGCGGAATATATATTTGACTATAACCAATATGGTCAGTTAATCCGTGAAAAAGCCTTTGACGGTGAAGAAAAGCATTTTAAATATTCTGAACTGGGATTGTTGGCAGAGCTACAGCAACCGAATATTAAAACAGGATTTGCGTATTATGCCGATGGACAGGTGGCCTCTAAGCAGTTTATAGATCTACATACAGGACGCACACAGGCGCAGCAATTTGCCTATAACTTAAATGGTCAGCTGAGTATGGCGGCGAATGAACACAGCCAAAATCAGTATTATTATAACAAGGTCGGTCAGTTGGCCTTTGAGCATCAACATTATAAATTAGCTGACCTAGAGCCGATGACTGCAGTGCTACGTTATGAATACGATGAGCTCGGCAATCTCAGTAAAACCATCCGTCCCGATGGACAGGAACAGGCCATACTCAGTTATGGCTCAGGGCATATATATGGCGTGGCCTTTAATCAACAGGACATGGTGGGCTTTCAACGCGATGACTTACATCGTGAAACCGCACGCTTCCTCGCCAATGGCCTGATTCAATCCAGTGTATATAACGACGTGGGGTTACTCTCATCACAGAGAATCTATGCTGAAGATGAGTCCAATCCACAGCAATTCCAAGCACAGCGCAGTTATCTCTACGACAAGAATTATTTACTCAGCCAAGTCAAAGATAGTCGTTTAGGTCAGATTGACTATAGTTATGATCCGATTGGACGCTTAGTCAAAACCCAAGCTCAGCATCTCAAAGAAAGTTTTGCATTTGATCCTGCAGGTAATTTGGTTGATCCGAATAGCGGTGAAAGTCAGATTAAAAACAACCTGATCAAAAACTACCAAGGCGCGCAGTATCGTTACGATGCTCAAGGCAATGTGATTGAGAAAAACCACGCAGAGCAACGTTTAAAATTAGACTGGGATAATCTAAATCGGCTTGAACGCAGTGAGTTAAATGGTCAAAGCACAGAATATGGCTATGACGTTTTTGGACGACGTTTATTTAAAAAGTCAGCTGATAGTGGGCTGACTGTATTTGGTTGGGACGGTGACCTGATGATTTGGGAATCTTCCAAAAGCCAAGATGAGATCCAGTCTTATACTAAGCATTATGTTTACGAGCCGAATAGCTTTGTGCCGCTGTTGCAAACTGGCTACTCAGGCTTTATCAAACTGATCGAGACCCCGGACTATAGCCAATTTAAAGAGCAGCCCTATTCCATAAAACAAGACCCACTATGGAAAACCGATACTCGCTACAAACGCGCTGAAATCGAACGTGCGGTATTTTATCACTGTGACCAAGTCGGAACACCGCAAGCCCTCAGTAATGAGGCGGGTGAACTGGTCTGGGATGGACGTTTTAATACCTGGGGTGAGGCTTTAGAGATTAAGGCCAGTGACAACTTACTCGAACAAACCAATATCCGATTCCAAGGGCAATATTATGATCAAGAAACAGGGCTGCATTATAACCGCTACCGATATTATGAACCGCATAGTGCGCGGTATGTCGGCAAAGACCCGATTGGATTAAGTGGTGGATTTAATACGTCTACTTATGTAAGTGATCCGAATGCGTGGGTGGATCCGATGGGGTTGCAACAGGAAAAAGATGATAATGGACTGTTTTGGCTAAGTTCTACTGCGAATAAAATAAATGAAAATAGTATTAAAAAAATGGAAAATATGGGTAAACAGAACCAGAGTACAAAGTCTAATTATGAAAACCTAATGTCTGGAGAGGGAGCGAGTATTCCACAAATGAAAGCCGTGACTCCTCCACCTACGGTACCTAGAATAGATTTTGCTCCACCTCGAAATGTTCCGGCTTCCTCTCCCAGTTTGCTTGCAACATTATTGCCTACAAGAGCTGGCAGTTTTTTAAAGAATCAATCTGATCGAGATGTAGCAGCATGGCAAGCAGAAGCAAGAAAAACTACTATTGGAGCAACGGCTGTAGCAGGATATGGTACTTTTGCTACAGCAGCAGTTGTTGAAGGTGGAATAGTAGCGGCTCCAGTAGTTGGTCGAGCTGGCTCAGTAGTGGGACAGAAAGTAGCACCATATATCGGTACTGGGGCTAGATTGCCAGGAGCTGGATTATCTGCTCAAACGGTGCGAAAGGCTGCAGTAACGAGTGCAACTTTTGGTGGAGGTTTAGATGCTGTTTTACAAGGTTTTAGTTGTGGTTGTATCAATGATATTAATTGGATGAGAGTCGGAGGTGTCGCAACAACTAGTGCATTGACTTCAGGTTGGGGCGCGACAACATCAGCAGCAGGAAATTTTGGTCAAGTTGGATGGGGGAGCATAATTAAAAACTCACCTAATATTGGTAAGTTTGTTAAAAATAATGGTTCTGGATTATTAATATGGACTAATGAACAAGTCATAGGACAAACTGGTTCTTTAGCAGTCAAATCAGCGGCTGAGAAAAAATCAGAGAAAGAAAATTCTGTAAAAAAATAGAGAGAAAAATATGTTTACTATTCTGGTTGAAATAGTTATGAGTGTATTTATCGCCAATTTCAAAGTAAAAGATCATCCAGTATTGTCAGCTTTGATTCGTGGTTTATTAGTTGCTATTGTTCTTTTTTTTCTTATAATAATTTCTGATATTCGTCAAGGTGGAGAAAGTTCAATTTATCTTGCATTGTTGGTTAGCTTGGTAGCTGGAGTAGTATTAAGTGCTATCGTATTTTTAATTGAATTTATTTTTGATTTTTTCGAGAAAAAATAAAACACTTGTTTTCTCAACCATGAATATTATAATTTCTATAGATGATTAATATTTTAAAGATTAAAGTTTGACACTATCTAGTTCATTATTAATGGTCATATATTCTTTACTTTATATTGCAAATAATGCATCTTGTGGGTTGAAATAAAGCTTTAAATTCGATCCTGCGGGTAATTTAGTTGATCGGAATAGTGGTGAAAGTCAGATTAAAAACAACCTGATCAAAACCTACCAAGGCGCGCAGTATCGTTACGATGCTCAAGGCAATGTGATTGAGAAAAATCATGCAGGGCTACGTTTAAAATTAGACTGGGATAATCTGAATCGACTGGAAAACAGTGAGTTAAATGGTCAAAGCACATCATATGGCTATGATGTGTTTGGACGGTGTTTATTTAAAAAATCAGCCAATACCGGATACATTTTATTTGGTTGGGACGGTGATCTAATGATTTGGGAATCCTCCAAAAACAAAGATGAGGCCCAGTCTTATACCAAACATTATGTTTACGAGCCGAACAGCTTTGTGCCGCTGTTGCAAACTGGCTACTCAGGCTTTATCAAACTGATCGAGACCCCTGATTATCGTCAGTTTAAAGAGCAGCCCTATTCTATAAAGCAAGACCCACTATGGAAAACCGATACTCGCTACAAACGTGCCGAAATCGAACGGGCGGTGTTTTATCACTGTGACCAAGTTGGAACACCACAAGCCCTGAGTAATGAGGCCGGTGAGTTGGTCTGGGAAGGATGCTTTAATACTTGGGGCGAAGCTTTAGAGATTAAAGCGAGCAACAACCTACTCGAACAAACCAATATCCGCTTCCAAGGGCAGTATTACGATGTGGAAACCGGACTGCATTATAACCGCTACCGATATTATGAACCGCATAGTACGCGGTATGTCGGGAAAGATCCGATAGGGTTGGATGGTGGTTTAATACTTCAGCTTATGTCAGTGATCCGAAAGCGTGGGTGGATCCGATGGGGTTGCAAAAAAATGCAATACTTCCTGGGCTTGAAGGTGATGTAAGAATGAAGGGTAGGTCAAATTCTGTACAATTGACCGATAGGGTTTTAACTGGAATGAGCGGAAATGTATCAGCTGCATTAGGTCTTGGAATCTTTCATAGTACAACTTATGCAGGTGGGGGAAAAGCAGTGCATTCTACAGGAAGAACATATGGTGCTTCACTTGAAGCAAGTACTACTAGAGACCTTTTATCACTAGGAGATAAGTCTGATGGAAGGTATTTAGAAATGTGTATTGGGGCAGGAGCAATTGGATTTCTACAGGTTTGTGGAGGATATTCTTGGTCTGGTAAGTCATTTTATGGATCAACTAAAGTTGGAACTGGAGCAGGCGCAGGATTAACAGTTGTCGATGGTTGGCAGGATACGGTTGATTACCTGCCTGAAAAACCAGTATATACAATACCTGCTGAAATGCAGCCGATCATTTCTAGACAGCCATTTAATGCACCAGGGTTATGAGTTAATGGAATTTACATTTTTTTATTTGCGATGGTTTTTTTTATTATCGTACGTTTTTGTGTTTGTATATTTGATTTATCTGCTATATTGCTTTTATAGAAAGAATGATATGGCTTATGATATTTGGAATTTTTTCTCAAAAAGCATTGGATTTAATAAAGTAGTTTCTGATATCGTATTTAGAGGTAAATATTCATATCAGAAATTAGCTATAAAAATACGTTGGATTTTTATTTTGATGCTTTTGTTACTATGTTTTAGTATTTGGGGTTCTGCATATTATGAATATAAGTTTTATTAGTTTTGTAGGAAGTGTTGTTTTATTTCTACCATTTAATTTGTATGGGTGTGAAAATATGGATGTAAATGATTCCATGGAAACATATAATTTCAAGCTCAATGTTTTTAATCTCCTGGGCAATCAAAAACAGATTGATAGAGTTGTCGATGAGTTACCTGATAGTTCATATAAGAATTATATTTTAGGTGTCTCATATCTTGATGGTAAAATAAATTAATTGATTATGATTTGGCAAAAAATATTTATTAAAATCAATTTAGAATTGTTTTTATCCTGCTTATTATTCTTTAGGTTATATATACTTTAAAGAGGGAGATATTATAGAATCAAAAAAATGGTTCGAAAAGGCTGTAGAACAAGGGGATAACTTAGCAGCACATCAACTTGGATTAATGTATAAGAAAGAAGGTAATATTGAAAAAACAATTAAATATTTTAGTTTTTCGGAAGAAAATGAATTCCTACCATCAATTGTAGAATTAGGTGTTTTATATTATGACGATAGTTTTTTAAAAAGAAATCTTAGTAAAGCATACAGTTACTTTCGTAAGGCGGCTATTAGGAATGATGCTTTAGCCCAAAATAATTTAGGGTGGATGTATGAGCATGGAGAGGGTACAACTAAAGATGTAAGTAAGGCATTATATTGGTATAGTAAAGCGTCTCAAAATGGTTTTGAATTGGGATTGGAGAATATGAATCGTTTAGAAAATTACAAAAAAATAAATTACGTCTCATTTTGAAAGTAAGCATCCCCCAGCTCCTATTAGACTACCAGTGGTTTCCAATTGTTCGGTTGTAGATCTTCAATCGCTTTCATTGACTTAAATACACCGCTGAAGATTTAACGATATTTGGTTGGGACGGTGACCTGATGATTTGGGAGTCTTCCAAAAACAAAGATGAAACCCAGTCCTATACCAAGCATTATGTTTATGAGCCGAACAGCTTTTGCCACTGTTGCAAACGGGCTACTCAGGCTTTATCAAACTGATCGAGACCCCTGATTATCGTCAGTTTAAAGTGCAGCCCTATTCTATAAAGCAAGACCCACTATGGAAAACCGATACCCGCTACAAACGCGCTGAAATCGAACGGGCGGTATTTTATCACTGTGACTAAGTCGGAACACCGCAAGCCCTTAGTAATGAGGCCGGTGAGTTGGTCTGGGATGGACGATTTAATACTTGGGGTGAAGCTTTAGAGATTAAAGCCAGTGATAACCTACTCGAACAAACCCATATCCGCTTCCAAGGGCAGTATTTTGACCAAGAAACCGGACTGCATTATTCAGGGTAATTTAGAGAGATCAGTTGGCCTTTATGCTGAATTTGGAATATTTCAAGATGGTAAGAAGTATTTTGGTGAAAAGAAGGTCGGTAAATATTATTATGAAGCTTGTGGTGCTATTGCGAAAAATAAATACTGTACTGGAAGAAACTCCAATGACGACAGTTTATATGCTAGAAATGAAAAAGCAAAATTCGGCTCAAAAGCCTTAGGTCTTAAAATTTCAGAAGGCGAACAAAACACAAGAGATTTAAAGAAGCCTATGCCAGTAATGGAAGCTGAAGCCCCAAGTAAAAAAGGGGTTATCATTTTTATGATCTCCAAGGCCAAGGTTTGTTTTGATTTTAAATAGGAGCTTATTTAGTGAATAATTTTTTTGTTAGCATGTTACTTGGCTGTAGTTTGTTATTTTCTTCTTGTTCTGATTCTGTGCGAAAAATAGAAAATTCGGGTTCAGTTGAATTAATAGAAAAAAAGGCAAATCAAGGGGATAGTCAAGCACAATATGATATGGGTGTTTTTTATACAACGGGTGGCGTTGTTAAAAAAGACCTAAAAAGGGCCTATGAATGGTTCAAGAAGGCAGCAGAGAATGGAGACTCGGATGCTCAGTATAATTTAGGGGTTATCTATGGAGATGGAGATGATATTATTGAGCCCAATTTAGAGAAATCACTATATTGGTATACAAGATCTGCTGAATCTAATAATAAAGCGGCACAAAATAATCTAGGTAATCTATATCGTATGGATAATACTGGTATTAAAAACTACAAAGTGGCATTTAAATTGTATGAAAAGTCTGCTGATCAAGGATATGTATTAGGCAAAGTGAATTTAGCTGATATGTATCTTAATGGTTATGGAGTAGTGAAAGATTACAAAAAAGCGTATCAACTATATAATTCTGCGGCAGAACAGGGAAATGTTGATGCACAATTTATTCTTGCAGAAATGTACAAGAGCGGTAATGAAATAGAACGAAATTATAAGAAAGCTTTTGAGTGGTATCTAAAAGCAGCAGAACAAGGAGATTCAGATGCAGAGTTAAATTTAGGAGACATGTATTTAAATGGCATAGGGATTGAGAAAAATGATGCTAAGGCAGTTGAGTGGTATGAAAAATCTGCCAAAAATGGGAATGAAGTTGCTAAGAATAAAATAATTAATCTCAATAATTAGGGGCTGTTGACATTTCATAATAGCAGCCAAATGTATATACAAGTTAATGCGATAGCATTCGTAAAAACGAGTGAGTTTTTAGGGAGTATTACCTTATCACTCTACACTTATAGCTAGTGTTGCTATCCTGACAGCGGTGGTAAGTCAAAGCTAACGTTGCACTCACATAGAATGCAACGTGGCATTGGATTTAAGGCCGTGGCTGTATATGGACACCAGTCCTAGCCATTCAGCTGCGAACTGTTTTGCTCCAAACGTTCTAAGATGGTACTCAGCACTTGAATGCGTGCGGTGTATTTATCATCGGTGGCGACCACATGCCACGGGGCGTATTCAGTGCTGGTCTGTTGCAGCATGTCCGAGGCGGCTTGGATATATTCATCCCAATGCTCGCGATTGCGCCAGTCGTCTTCCGTGATCTTAAAATACTTCTGCGGCGTGTTTTGACGATGTTCAAAGCGCTTAAGCTGCTCATCCTTGGAAATCGATAACCAAAACTTAATCACCACAGTGTTGTATTGACTCAGGCATTTTTCAAAGTTGTTGATCTCGGCATAACTGCGTTGCCATTCTAGGTCGGTAATAAAGTTCTCCACCCGCTCCACCAACACGCGACCATACCAACTGCGGTCAAAAATATTGATACTCCCATCGACCGAAAGCTTGTTCCAAAAACGCCATAAATAGGCCCGTTGTCGCTCATGCAGTTCAGGCGCAGAAATACTGTGAATATGATATTCACGTGGATCGAGATAGCGAATGATGCGTTTGATCGAACCGCCTTTACCGGCCGCGTCCATGCCCTCAAACAATAAAATAATCTGTCTCGGTTCATAGCGCAGTGCATGTGCTAAGCGTTTCTCTAACTTTTTCAGGGTCTTCTTATAGTCTTTCTTGGGCATCTGATCTTGGCTTGGATGCAACAGCGCAGGATGTAAGGCAGCCGCTTTAAAGGGGAGTGCTTTGTCTCGGCGCTTGCGATGGCTGCTTGGCAACACGGCTTGGCCTACGGCATCGCTTGTTTTGGGCATGTCGAGTTGGCGCGTGTCTGCTTTGACCGTGGCTTGTTGTAAGGCCTTGAGGATGTGTTGGGCAAATTCAAAGTTTCGCAGCTTTTCATTTTCACCATCAATGATGATCCAATCCGAAGTAAAGCGCTGACGAATATCTTGGATATCGTCATAGAGTTTCTTGTTGCGCCAGTTGGAGAGTGGGAAATTGTCCCATGAAAAATCCGGCACCCGCTGCAGGGCTTTGGCCAAGTCCAAATGTCGAATGCGTTTTTGCGTGGTTTCTAAGGACAGGTCAAACCAGATCTTGACGATATCGGTGCCATTGTCCTGCAAGTAACCTTCAAAACGTTGCATTTCATCCAGATAGCGCTGGAAGCTGGCCTCTGAAATCGCTTCCTGACCATAGAGTACCGAGGCCAAGAGATCGGTATACCAATTGCCAAAAAAAAGCTTCATCTGACCATGACTGGGCAAGTCCGCCACATAGGGATGCCAAAACAACATCTTGGAATGGATCTCGTTGGGAATGTCCGCTTTAACATACAGATAACGCGGGTCCATCCACTCGCGCAGTTGTTTGATCGCCTCACTTTTCCCCGCAAATTCAATTCCACCGACCAAGATCAGCACGCTGCGTGCATTGGCCTGAGCACGGGTGTTTTTGAGCGCGTACTGTGCCTCGATCAGGTCTAAGGACAGTTGTGTGGTGGCACGTTTCATCGCGGCTTTATTTTTTTTCATTCAAAATACTCAACATCAAGCTTTTATCAACTTTAGGTTTATGGTGTTTTCGCATCTGGTCTGGACTTGCCCTGAGATTTAGCCTGCTGAAAACAGCGCTGATGCGCCGTGCTCATGGGGTGAATGTGTAGGGTTTTAATCTCATCTGGGCAGCGCATGATTATATAGATCATATCGGATTGATATATTTTTAAAACCTATAACATTATAAGCCATGCTGAATAAACTTAAGCTATAAGCTGAAAATATTTCAACTTATAATCAGAGTAAATACTCTAATTTAAAATCTGATTAAAATGATCGGGTATTTTTATAGGGCCTGTATTGAAGTTTAATTAAAATGAGAGCAAAAGCTCTAATTAATCATCCGTGTTTTTATTGTTACAGGCCGAGAAGTGCAGGGTGCTTAAATATTATTCTGAAATTTTGTAGCAGAACGGGGTGTGATTCATTTTATTTCCCTGTTTTTTCGCATTTATATCTGCTTTTTAGCTGCAAACTTGATGGCACTGTCTGCTTTTTAGCCTCGGTGTGGTCGCTGTTTTTTTAAATAAATAACAAGTCCATCACATTTAAACTTGAGGGCAATGCTCGGGTTTATTTTATTTTAGAATATCAAAAAGATTGTAATCAGTTTTCGAGGTTTTTGGTTGAATGCCTTATTTTAAGCATGTTTGAATGCAGTGTTAATATTTATGTAGACGCAGCAGTTTAAAATAATGGCTTAAAATATTTTGACCCATCGATAAAAATTATATATGTTGGTTTAAAATATTTTGCGATTTTCTATTTTAATTATTTTTTTAAATATATCTCACTATTTTAATGTCCTGAGGGGAAAGTGCAATGAGTAGTCACCTACAACTCGCTCAAGTTCAGGGGGAGCGGATTAAAGTGATGCTTGATGATAGCGATAAAAATAGTCAGTGTACGGACCAACCATCCACAGCCATAATTTTGGATCAAGCCACCTTGATCTTGGCCCAAGGCGGCGTACAGGCCTTGAGCATCAACAGTCTTGCGGCCGCGCTTAATTGTGCGCCTGAGCTGTTGAAACAGCAGTATGCCTCACAAGAACAGCTCTTGATCGAGGTCATGGCCGCGATCGTGCAATGGTTTGAGCAACTGCGCAGTGATGTGACTTGGCGACAGTACGGCGTGGTGGCGATTGAAAGCCTGATCCGTGCCATTGCCGAAGGTCTACATGAGCACAGCCATCGGGTTAAAGCCTATTTTCATATTGGCATCTATGGCTTGCAGCACAATCCTAAATTCAAACAACGCATCTTGGCGCTGCGCAAAGAAATGCAGCAGATGATTGTCGTTTGGCTGAGACAAGCGGTGGCCTTAGAAGAAATCACCCGCAATGCTGACCTTGAGATGATGGCCGACCTGATCTTGAGTTCGGTGTCTGGGCTGATCCAACAGTGGCTGATGAACCCACAATTCAAACTCGAACTGCGCCTCAAACAACTCGCCGAAATTCATATCCGAAATATGTTTAAAAATTCACATTTATATTATTCAGCCAATTATTGGGGGGAGTAGATTTTGCCTGACCTCGCTACTCAAGACAGTCACACGCGCCAAGCAATCCGTACATACTCAACAGCTGTAAGGGCAAGGCATCTAAAAGCGGCAACAGCCGCATTGTTATTTATGGGCTTGGCTGCCTGCCAAAACCATCAGCCTCATGCGACCCCTGCCGTGGCATTGGCGCCGCAATATCCATATGCCGGTCAAGCAGATACTCAGATCTTGAAATGGCAGGATTATCTGAATGATCCTGTGTTGGAACAGATCATTGAACAGGCCCTGACCCATAACCAAGACCTCAAGATCTCCAGTCTGCGGATTGCCGAAGCGCAAACCGCCTATGGGATTCAACGTTCTCAGCTCTATCCGAACATTGCTGGCGAGGCCGGCGGTCAACGTGGCCGTGTGCCCGCAGATCTGTCCTATAGCCGACAGGCCATGACCAGCTCGCAGTATCAAGTCGGTGTTGGACTAAGCCAATGGGAGTTGGACTTGTGGGGGCGGATTCGCAGTTTGAATCAGTCTGCTTTGCAGCAGTTTTTTGCTACCGAGTGGAATCAAATCGCCGTACAAAACAGCCTGATCCAACAAGTCGCACAAACCTATCTCAACCTGTCTGCCTTGGAAAAGCGCATTGCCTTTGCCGAGCGTTCGGTGGCTAACTTCCAAAACTCAGTCCGTATCTTTAAGCGCCGCTATGAAGTCGGTGCCGGCTCCAAGGTGGAATATGCCCAAGCGCTGACCTTGCTCAGTCAGGGCCAGTCTTTGGTCGCAGAACTGAAAAAAGCCCGTGATCTCAATCAAAACTATCTCACTCAATTGGTCGGCATGCCGATCCAAGTGCCGGTGTCGAGTTTGGATCAGGTGGCATTCAATAAAAAACAACAGCTGACCCCGGGGCTCCCATCGGCCTTGCTACTGAATCGTCCCGATGTGGCGGCGATGGAAGCACGCCTACAGGCGCAACATGCTCAGATCGCAGCAGCACGTGCGGCATTTTTTCCGCGCATCGCTTTGACTGGTTCGATTGGCACTGCCAGTGCGGAGCTAGATGGACTATTTAAGTCCGGTTCTAAAGTCTGGGCCTTTGCACCGAGCATCACAGTGCCGATCTTTACCGCAGGCCGCTTGAAAAATCAGGTCACGTTGGCAGAACTGCGTACCGATATTGCGGTGGCTGAATATGAAAAAACCGTACAAAACGCTTTCCGTGAAGTGGCTGATGCTTTGGCCGAGCGGCATGGACTCAGCCAACAGTTGGCGATTCAGGGGCAAGGCTTGGCGGCATTTAGTGAGCGTGCGCGTTTGGCGCAGTTACGTTTTGACCACGGCGTGGTGAGCTATCTCGAAGTGTTAGATGCGGAACGGAGTTTGTTACAGGCCGAACAGCAGTGGATCGAAACCCAAAGTGCCTTGCTCAAATCGCATGTGAGCCTGTATGTGGCCCTCGGCGGTGACAGTCGTTCGCTGAAACAACAGCAGGCGGCGCAACAACAGATGGCTCAACAACAGGCAGCGCAATAGTAGATGACACAACCGCGCGCCCAGTCGCAATAGCGGTTTGCTGATTCAGCGTACCTGATTTAGCACACCTGATTCAGCGCATTCAGTTTTAAAGTTTTAACCTATTTAAAGTTTTTGACGTATTTAAAGTAAAGCATTCGATTTAAGGTCCAGTAATGAAAATTAAAAAGCAATTTATTTGGGGCGCAGGGGTGGTGATCGCCTTGGTTGCCGTCTTGGCATGGCGCTTTCTGAGTCAGCCCTCTACCGAAGGTTTGGTCAGTGGTAATGGTCGGATCGAAGCCACCGAGATCAATATCGCCAGTAAGTTGCCGGGCCAGATCGAAGAGATCTTGGTCAATGAAGGTGACTTCGTTGATGCGGGTCAGGTCTTGGCCAAAATTAAAATTTCAACCCTAGAAGCCCAGTTACGTGAAGCCGAAGCGCAAGCGCGCCAGGCCAAAAACGCGATTGCCACAGCCGAAGCTCAAGTGGCGATGCGTGAAAGTGATCAAGCTGCGGCAGGTGCGGTGGTCGAGCAACGCGAAACAGAATTGATCGCCGCCAAACGTCGTTTGGCCCGTACCGAAGTCTTGGCCAAAGAAGGGGCATCTTCAAAACAACAACTCGATGATGAACGTGCTGATGTACAGCGTGTCACTGCTGCGGTGAGTGCGGCCAAAGCTCAAGTCGCCAGTGCCAAGTCAGCTGTGGTCGCGGCCAAGACGCAAGTCATCGGTGTCGGTTCACAGGTCGAGGCAATCCAAGCCACCATGGAACGCATCCAATTCGATATCGAAGATGGTCAACTCAAAGCACCGCTCAAAGCACGGGTCCAGCATCGCATCGCACAACCGGGTGAGATCGTCCCGAGTGGCGGTCGCGTGTTGAATTTGATCGATCTGTCGGATGTATATATGACGTTTTTCTTACCTGAAACCGTGGCAGGTCGCGTGGCGATCGGAACCGAAGTACGTATCGTGCTGGATGCGGCACAGCAAATCGTGATCCCAGCCAAAGTCTCTTATGTGGCCGATACTGCGCAGTTCACCCCAAAATCAGTGGAAACCGCCAGTGAGCGTCAGAAATTGATGTTCCGAGTTAAAGCCAAAATCGATCCGGCACTGTTGAATAAAAATATCGATCAGGTCAAAACTGGTCTACCGGGCATGGCTTATATCAAACTCGATAATCAAGCGGCATGGCCAGCATTCTTGGCCAATAAGGTTGAATAATGAAACAGCAATCCGAATCCATGACCGGCGCGTTGGTTGCTCAAGTTGAACAACTGAATCAGCGCTATGGCGAAACCCAGGCACTGAATAACATCAGCTTGGCATTGCCGGCAGGTTGCATGATTGGCCTGATCGGGCCGGATGGGGTCGGTAAATCCAGCCTGCTGAGTCTGCTCGCGGGGGCACGTCAAGTACAACAAGGCAGTGTGATGGTATTGGGCGGTGATATGGCCAATGTCAAACATCGTACCCAAATCTGTCCACGTATTGCCTTTATGCCGCAAGGCTTGGGCAAGAACCTGTACAAGACCTTGTCGGTGGAAGAGAACTTACAGTTCTTTGCACGCTTGTTTGGGCATGATGTACATGAGCGCCGTTTGCGTATTGATGATCTGACCAAAAGTACCGGACTGTATGACTTCTTGCCGCGTCCTGCCGGAAAGCTGTCTGGCGGGATGAAGCAAAAGCTCAGCCTGTGCTGCGCCTTGATCCATGATCCTGACTTTTTGATCTTGGATGAACCGACCACGGGGGTCGATCCCTTGGCGCGGGCGCAGTTCTGGGAACTGATCAATCGCATCCGTGTTGAACGCCCGAGCATGAGCGTGATCGTGGCCACGGCCTATATGGATGAGGCACAAGGTTTTGATTGGCTGGCGATGATGGATGATGGCCAGATTTTAAAAACCGGGACGCCGCAGGAACTCTTGACCCTGACCGAGAGTGACAACTTGGAAGATGCTTTTATCAAGTTGCTGCCCGAAGAAAAAAAACAGGGCTATGAGCCCGTGGTCATCCCACCGCTGCATATCGATCAAAGCGCCGATTATGCGATTGAGGCGCAAGACTTAACCGTGCGTTTCGGTAATTTTACTGCGGTGAATCAGGTCAACTTTCAGATCCGACGTGGTGAAATCTTTGGCTTCTTGGGCTCGAATGGTTGTGGTAAATCCACCACCATGAAGGTCTTGACTGGACTACTGCCGGCCTCGGAAGGGCAGGCTTGGTTATTTGGTCAGAAAGTCGAAGCCAACAACATCGAAACTCGGCGCCGTGTCGGCTATATGTCGCAGGCATTTTCACTGTATAACGAACTGAGTATCTTGCAGAACTTGGTGCTGCATGCGCGTTTGTTCCATGTGCCCGAAGATCAGATTGAGTCACGGGTCGATCAGATGTTGCAGCGCTTTGAACTGGTCGAGGTCAAACACAGTATGCCGGATGCCTTGCCCTTGGGCATGCGTCAGCGTCTGTCACTGGCGGTGGCCTTGGTGCACAATCCTGAGATCCTGATCTTGGATGAGCCGACCTCTGGGGTCGATCCCATTGCGCGGGATAATTTCTGGCGTTACTTGGTGCATCTGTCGCGTAATGAAGGGGTGACGATCTTTATCTCCACTCACTTTATGAATGAAGCCTTGCGCTGTGACCGGATGTCGATGATGCATGCCGGTAAGGTCTTGGACAGCGCGACACCGCAGCAGTTAATTGAAAACCGCGCTGCAAGCACGCTCGAAGAAGCCTTTATCGGCTACCTGATCGATGCCGGTGCCGGAACACCACCACAAACAGCACAGGATGCACCCGCAACCGAGAGTGCCGCGAGTGCCGAGAGCAAGCCGAGCCAACATCCGGTGCCCGATCGCTTTAGTTTTCAACGTTTACTCAGTTATGCATGGCGTGAATCTTTGGAGTTGGCGCGTGATCCTGTGCGTGCCACGTTGGCGCTGTTGGGCTCGATTATCCTATTGTTTGTGATCGGCTTCGGTATCACCTTGGACGTCGAAGACCTGACCTTTGCGGTACTGGATCGGGATCAAAGCAGCCTGAGTGAAAACTACACCCTGAACTTGGCGGGTTCGCGCTACTTTATCGAGAAGCCGCCGATTCAGAGCTATGAAGAACTGGATCAGCGCATGCGCAAAGGGGAAATCTCGCTGGCGATTGAAATTCCACCGAATTTTTCTGAACGCGCATCACGCGGTGAACCGGTCAAGATCGGTGCTTGGATCGATGGTGCTATGCCATCGCGTGCTGAAACCATTCGCGGTTATGTGCAGGGTATTCATCTACAGTGGATGATGCAGCAGTACAACACCCGTGCCGGTGAATCCTTCCGGACACCCGTCACGGTGGAAACCCGTTTCCGTTATAACCCCGATATCCGCAGTTTGCCGGCCATGGTGCCAGCGATTGTGCCGCTGTTGTTGCTGTTGATTCCGGCCATGCTGACTGCGCTGTCCGTGGTGCGGGAGAAAGAGCTGGGCTCGATCGTCAACTTGTATGTGACCCCAGTCAAACGCAGTGAATTTTTACTCGGCAAACAACTGCCTTATATCGTGTTGGCGATGCTGAACTATCTGCTGATGTGTTTGGTGGTGGTGACGTTATTTGATGTGCCGATCAAGGGCAGTTTCTTGACCCTGACCACGGCGGTATTTTTATTTGTGATCATCTCGACCGGCTTTGGTTTGCTGGCCTCATCTGTGACCAAGAGTCAGATCGCGGCGATGTTCTTTGTCATGATCGGGACTTTGATTCCGGTGTTGCAGTACTCGGGGCTGATCGATCCGGTGTCTTCACTCGAAGGCTTTGGACATTGGTTCGGCAGTGTTTATCCGGCCACACACATGGTCAATATCAGCCGAGGGGTATTTAACAAGGCCTTGAGCTTTGAAGAGCTGCGCCATTCCTTGTGGATGTTGGCGGCAACCGTTCCGGTGGTGATGCTGCTGGCGATTTCATTGTTGAAGAAACAGGAGCGCTAAGATGGATAAATTACAAAATATCTTTCGACTGGGCTGCAAGGAACTGTGGAGTCTGTGGCGTGATCCGATGATGCTGCTGCTGATCACCTATACCTTTACTATGTCGATTTATACCGGTTCATCTTCACTGCCTGAAAGTTTAAACAATGCGCCGATCGCCATCGTGGATGAAGATCAATCCACGCTCTCGACTCGGATCAGTTCGGCGTTTTATCCGCCGTTGTTTGCACCTGAAGCGGTGCCTTTAAATCAGATCGATGCCGGCATGGATGCAGGGAATTATAGCTTTAGCTTGAATATCCCAACGCGCTTTCAAGAAGATGTCTTGGCCGGTCGTCCCGCAGCCGTACAACTCAACGTGGATGCCACGCGGGTGACTCAGGCGCTGTCGGGCAGTGGTTATATTCAACAAATGATCTTGACTGAAGTCAGTGAGTATCTACAAGGTTATCGCAGTGCCATGGCTTTTCCGGTCGATCTGGAACTGCGTGCGCGCTTTAACCCGACACTGGATCGGCAATGGTTCGGGAGTCTGATGCAGGTGATCAACAACGTCACCATGCTCTCGATTATCCTGACGGGTGCGGCACTGATCCGTGAACGTGAACATGGCACGGTGGAGCATTTAATGGTCATGCCGGTGACGGTATTTGAGATCATGATGGCCAAGGTCTGGTCGATGGGCTTGGTGGTGTTATTTGCTTCTTTTGTCTCGATCCACTTGGTGGTGATGGGGCTGATGCAGGTGCCGATCGAGGGCAATCTGTGGCTGTTCTTTATGGGCGCGGCCTTGTCTTTATTTGCCACCACCTCATTGGGGATTTATCTGGCCACCGTGGCCAAGTCGATGCCACAATTTGGTCTGCTGATGATGTTGGTGCTGATCCCGCTGCAAATGCTATCCGGTGGTCTCACACCACGTGAAAGTATGCCGAGCATCGTACAGAACATCATGCAGTTTGCACCGACCACGCACTTCGTCAATTTGGCCCAAGCGATCCTATATCGTGATGCCAGTTTAAGCATGGTCTGGCCGTCGTTCTTGGCGCTGTTCGTGATTGGTTCCGTGTTGTTCTACTTCGCACTCAAGCGCTTTAAAGACACCATTCATACCATGGCCTAGCCTAAACGCGCACTTCATCTATAATTCAAGCCCAGCAGATCCTGTTGGGCTTGAATCATTTGCCCAAAGCGTTCAAATTAGCGCATATACAACAATATCTATTCATTCAATTTAAAAGTTAAAGAGCATTATGTTTCAGTTATTCGCTGAGTTCTGTGGGGGCGTGGGTCTGTTCTTGATCGGCATGACACTCATGACCGAGAGCCTTAAAGCCTTGTCTGGGGAGACGCTTAAGTCGTGGCTGACTCGATTTACCCAAACACCAATAAAAGCCACCAGTTCCGGCATCGGACTGACCGTGTTAATGCATTCCTCGACCGCGACCATCTTGGCCACGATTGGTTTTGTCAGTGCCGGAGTGCTGAACTTTAGTCAGGCACTCGGTGTGGTGATCGGCGCCAATATCGGCACCACCAGTACCGCATGGTTGGTGGCCTTGTTGGGACTGAAATTTTCTATTGCCACGGTGGCGCTGCCACTGATCGGACTTGGTGCCATCGTCAAGCTACTGTTCAAAGGCCGTATGGGCATGTTGGGCTTTGCTGTGGCAGGCTTTGGCTTGATGTTCTTTGGTATTGATCTGTTGCAGATCGCGATGTCTGGCGTGGCGACCCAAGTCGATTTTTCCATCTTTTCCTATCACAGTCTCGGCGCCAAACTGCTGTTGGTACTGATCGGGATCATTATGACCGTGCTGTTGCAGTCCTCGACCGCTGCCATCACCACCACCTTGGCGGCGTTGGCCAGTGGTGCGATCGATCTGCAACAGTCTTTGCTGTTGGTGATCGGGCAGAACATGGGCTCGGTCAGCATCATCTTGGTGTCGGTGATCGGGGCCTCGATCAATGCCAAACGCATTGCCGCGGCCAATGTGATCTTCAATCTGATCAGTGGCATCTTGGCCTTTGTGATCTTGGTGCCGCTGTTTTTATGGATCGCCAATTTACAGGTGATGGGTCGTGTTTGGGATGCTGTGATCGTGGTCGCGGCCTTTCATACTGCCTTTAGTCTGTTTGGTGCCATGCTGATCCTGCCGTATATCGAGCAACTTCAAGCGCTGATTTGTCGGATGTTACCGAGCGACCGACCTGAAATCTTACGTTACTTGGATCAAGCCAGTTTTGCGGTGCCCTCATTGGCGATCGCCTCGGCGCAGCATGTGGTCTATGCCAGTTTGGGACAGATCTTTGAGTTGTTACATCAAGCCTTACAGAACGGGGTCTTGGTGCCCGCATCACAACTACAGCAACTCGATGAGCAGATCCAAGCCTTGGAACAATATCTGGATAAACTGCCGGTCAATCACGATATCGAACAGCGTCAGCAATTGATCGGACTATTGCGGGTGATGGTCTATGTGCGCGTGCTGCGCAATGACTTAGAGCAAAGCCATCAGGTGGTGTTGATTCGCACGCTGCCATTTGTGCAGCAGGTGGCCTTGGACTATTTGCATATCGTGGACAGTCATTTTAAAAATATCCAAAACTATCAAAAGATCGAAGACATCCAAGCCCTAAAAGTTGAGATCAGTAACCTGAAACTCTGGCTGGATCAACATCGTGAAGAGATGCGCGACAAGATCTTGGTCTATGCCACCACACATCAAATGACCGCGGCGACTGGACTGGAGTTGTTGGCGGCGCAGCGTTGGTTGGAGCGTTTAATCGCGCACACCAAACGCTTGAGTAATGTGTTGGAAGATACCGCGATCGGCAAGGTCGAGCCGCGTCATGAAGACCCCATTGCAGCCGCACCGCCACAATGAGGTCTGTACTTTGTTTAAGTGACTTTGAGTTTAAAATCAGCCTAAATTAATTAGATGACTGAAATGATCTAAATGACTTACATGACTTACATGACTTAAATGATTGTGGTTCTACGGCGTGACGCAGCTTGATTGGCTGCCCAACGGCCAGCAAAGGTACTGACGATGGCACCAATGACCAGACCGATAAATGACCACAGTGCAGCGCGTGCCGCAGCATTGCTGGCTTTATCCGCAGTTTCAGCCGCTTGAAGTTTTAACTCCTGATATTTTTGCTCCGCTTTTTGCAGATTGGCTTGCAACTGATTCAGTTCTTGGTTGAGGGTTTGCACCAAGCGCTCACGTTCTTGCATAAAGTTGTCCACTGCACGATCCGCTTCAGCAGGGCTGAGCGAGGTGTTTTTGGCTACGGCTTGTTTCACATCTTCACGGTCGATGGATTTGCTGATGTCTTGTGCTTGTTGTTTCAGTGTCGCAAGCAAATCATCAAAAATCTGATCACTTTGCTGCGGGTTGATCATCATGTTACGGATGGCTTGCGTGGTTTCATTTTTTGCCACATCCAGTTGTGAAGCCAAATAATCTGGCTGTAGTGCAGGAATGCCACTTTGTTTGAGTGCCTCTGTGATGTTGCTTTGGCTGTTATTGAGTGAAAGATTGGCGTTCGGCAACACATCCTTAAAGGCTTCTTCACCCACAGATAAAAGTTGGCTCGCGCCTTTGCCTGCAACACTGCCGACACCGGATACCACACTACCGGTTGCTGAAGCCACTGAGCCAATCGCGCTCCCGGTTAGACTCAGTGCGCTGCTCAAGGTCATCACACTGAGGATGATGCCGATGATCAAAGATGAGGCCCAGACCAAGAAGCCATGAATCAAGCCATCAGTCGCCGCCAAACGTCCGGCTACAAAGCCGCCCGCGCCGAGACTGATCAGTAAGGACAGTAAGGTCCAGATGGTGACAGCAGTGCCTGAGCCATTGGTGATGTCGGTCGTCGATGTCGGGTCAAGCATCGAAAAGCCTAAGCTGATGCCCAACAGGGATAACACCAAGGAAACTGAGATTACGGTGAGTACACCCGCAATAATGCTTCCCCAAGAAACACGTTGTGTCATATCGATTTCGGTAATAGTCGACATTATTATTCTCCGAATATTGGTCATAACGACAATGATTGAGTTTGATTGTTTTCAGCGATGCGAAAGAAAAATGAATACGCTGTACGCTGTGGCTATGTTTAAACTTAAGTTATTGAAATAATGCATTCATTTTTTTTTGATCGTCGGGTTGCTTGCAGCCGAGTCGCGATTAAATAGGCTTTAATTTTGGAACGATCGACACTTTGGATTAAGTAATACTGGATGTGTCACCTAATAAGCGTAAACTGAACTTTAAAAGATTAATTTATGTACAAGTATTTGTTTATTGTAATTTAACAAAGGAGTTTTTGTTTTAAAATTAAACAGCTTGAGGATTAAGCCAATTATCGGGTGGAAATAATCTTTTAATTCATCAGAGTTTAGTTTTAATTTTATTTATCTTGATGAATATTAGGTGCTTAAAGTTTTTGTGCACATTTTATTGATGCAGAACTGCGCTTCCGAGCGCATCTCAGTATGAAGCGGGGAGTGTTTTAAGGTGATGGAATATTCAATCCTGCTGATCCATACATTGCAGCAGCTTTAAAAGGTCTTGATGCTCCGTCGAGGCCGCTGACGCCTGTGCAATCGCATCGGCATAATAACGCGGATAATCCACGGCAACCGTCTTGAGTTTATCGCGTCCAGTCTCGGTTAATACACTATAGACCCCACGTTTATCGTTGGGGCACAGATCACGGATCGCCAAGCCATCACGTTCAAGCCGCAGTACCAAACGCGAGACTGCACTTTGACTTAAGTGCAGTCGGGTGCCGAGTTCTTGAATTCTCAGTTCTCCTTGTTTGGCTGCGGCCAAATGCTGCAAAGCACGATATTCTGAGAGTCCGATTCGATGCTGCCGTTGTAGTAACTGTGCGACATGCGTTTCGATATCGGTGAGTAAATAGGACAGTTGTTCGAATCGTATTGGTGTTGTGGTCATGAGTTGATCTTTGCGTGGGGGAAATGCCAGAGTCGCATGCAGCATTTTGAAAATGTATGTGCATGCATAATCTAGCATAAGGCCGAGATCGTTGTTAGCGCTTATTCAGCTTGAAACTCAAGTGATCTGCAAGCTTTAGTCCGATGATTCCGCCGATGATCAGGGCAAAGCACAGCACTTTTTGCCAAGAAATCGACTCTGAAAAGATCAAGGTACCGAATAGTACCGTACCGACTGAGCCAATGCCGACCCAAACGGTATAGCCGACACCGACATCGATTTTGCGCAGTGCCAAACTTAAGAAAAATATTCCACAACTGGCAGCGAAAATGGTCAGTAGCGATGGCCAGAGCAGAGTGAAACCCTGCGAGGCGTTGGTGCCGAGTGCAAAGATGATTTCAAATACGGAGGCAAGCAGTAGATATAACCAGGCTTTGCGCTGCGCATGCTGTTGAATATGCGTCGTTGGGGGCGATGTGATTGTGTCTGACATCTGCGTGCTCCTTAAACCAATGTGACTGCGCGTAAACCAATCACGCCGAGGATGATTGAAATAAAACTGGCGATCTTGATTGCATTCAATTTTTCTTTAAACAACAGCACGCTAAAGATCACCGTACCGATCGAGCCAATACCGGTCCAGATGGTATAACCCACTGCCACATCCAGTGTCAGCAGCGCGAGGGATAATGTGTAAACGCCACCGATGGCAGCCAAAATCGTTAATACTGAGGGCCAGAGTCGGGTAAAGCCTTGGGCTGAATAACTTGAGAGCGCAAAAATGACCTCGAAAACACAGGCAATGCCGAGATAAAACCAATGCATCTTGAAACTCCTTTTCAAAACTTAAATTAAGCGCGGGCACGCTATTCCCTGTCATGCACTCCAGGATTGAGACTTCAATATGCGCGCGCCGTGCACCTGTAGATCGATTAAAAAACATATATACATGCATGTGCATGCAAATATATTGAGCTTAAGCCAATCCACTGTCAATGGTTAAAATTGCGTAGCCTTGCAGGGCATCGGATCTTGTGACTGTGCTGTTGATGCGCATGCGGAATATTTTTAATTTGCTGATTTAATATACTTATTCACGGATTTTTATGATGCTTAAAGCAAAGCAAATAATGAAAATGAAAAAAATCGCTCAACACTATGTTTATTTTTTTAATAATTAAATTTAAGTAAGTTATTAATATAAAAGTAATTTAAATGTATTTTCTCAAAAAACACAGCTTTTGAACCTGTATTTATTCGACTAATTGGTTAAAAAAATCTTATTGCCATAATACCGTATTATGGTAATGTGCTGTTATTGTCTGATTGACAGAAAAATTTATTCAAAATGGATGCTGAACCTTATGGAAATCACTAAATTAAAAATTTTTAAAAACTTATCTTTGATTAATGGGGCTTGGGTTACATCCACTTCGGGTCAAGAAATTGAGGTGCTGAATCCGGTCGATCAATCTGTTATTGAGACGATTCCAGCACTTGAGCCAGAACAAGTGTCTGAAGCGATTGAGACTGCCGCCGTGGCACTGGTTGCTTGGAAAGCACTGCCTGTTAAAAAACGCGCTGATATTTTGAAAAAATGGTTTGATTTAATCATGCAGCATCAAGATGACATTGCGACCATCATGACCGTTGAGCAAGGTAAGCCTTTGCAAGAAGCCAAAGGGGAAGTCGCCTATGCCGCTAGCTTTATTGAATGGTTTGCCGAAGAAGGTCGCAGAATGAATGGCAGCACCATCCCCGCTGCGACAACGGATAAACGTATCTTAACCACTCGTGAAGCGGTCGGTGTTTGCGTTGCGATCACGCCGTGGAATTTCCCCGCCGCAATGATCACGCGTAAAGCTGCACCGGCCTTGGTTGCGGGCTGTACTATGATCGTCAAACCAGCACAAGAAACGCCGTTTACCGCTTTGGCCTTAGTCCATTTGGCTGAATTGGCTGGTATTCCGAAGGGGGTACTGAGTGTAGTGACAGGGCAATCTTCAAAAATTGTACCGGTGATGACTCAAAGTCCAACTGTAAAAAAACTGAGTTTTACTGGTTCTACGCCTGTAGGTGCCATGCTGATGGCACAGTGCGCGCCAACATTGAAAAAAATGTCTTTGGAACTAGGTGGCAATGCACCGCTAATCGTGTTTGAAGATGCTGATCTTGAATTGGCAGTGCAGGGTGTGATGGACAGTAAATTCCGTAATGCTGGCCAAACTTGTGTTTGTAGCAATCGAATTTTTGTACAAGCAAAACTTTATGATCAGTTTGTCTCCATGCTGAGCGAAAAAGTTGCAGCGCTGAAACTCGGTAATGGCTTAAATCCGGGCGTCGAGATCGGACCACTGATCAACCAAAAAGCCGTTGAGAAAATTCAAGCGCATATTGCAGATGCGCTGCAACACGGCGCTGAAGTGGTGACGGGTGGCCAAGCCTCAACACTCGGCGCGAATTTCTTTGAACCGACAGTGATTCAACATGCTAGTGATGAGATGTTGTGCTTTAAGGATGAAACCTTTGCCCCCTTGGCACCGATCTTTAAATTTAGTGATGAGGCCGAGGTGATCAAACGTGCGAATGACACAGAGTTTGGTTTAGCTGCTTATATTTTTACTGAGAATCTGAATCGGAGTATTCGCGTTTCTGAAGCTTTGGAATACGGCATGGTTGGTATTAATACTGGCTTAATTTCAACGGCTGAAGCACCGTTCGGTGGCGTCAAAGCATCTGGACTCGGTCGAGAAGGATCACAACACGGCTTAGATGAATATACGGAAATCAAATATACCTGTATTGGCAATCTACACGCCGTGCCATCTGCATAGCGTTTGCATCTTAGCACAGCCATCGCAGCGGACTTAGTTTTACTACAACGCTTTAAATTGAATTACAGCGAATCAAATCTATAGGCCGACTGGTGCAAGGCTTAGGGGTTGTCACGTGGCCCAATTGCAGTGATGAGCTCTATTTTTGAGTTTACTGCATTGGTAAGTATTGATACTTAAAGGAATATGTTATGGAAAACATGCAGCAACAGACACAGTATTCAGGTATTGCTGGCAAAACAGTCATGGTGACGGGTGCCGCCGCAGGTATTGGTTTTTGTTTATCCCAAGCCTTTGCAGCCCAAGGTGCTCAGGTCTTTATGATCGACTATAACGCAGCAGCTTTGGCTCAAGCTGCGAAGCAACTTCAAGCCTATCAGGTGCATGCTTATGTCGCCAATGTGACAGATGATGATGCCGTGATTGCAGCCTTTGAAGCATGTAAAAAACACTTTGGCTGGGTTGATATTTTATTCAATAACGCCGGTATTTCTTTAAATAAACCCTCTTTAGAAATTTCCATGACTGAGTGGCGTCGCTGTGTGGATATCAATCTAAGCAGCTTATTCTTATGTTCACAGCAAGCGGCCAAACATATGCAGCAGCAAGGTCGTGGTGTGATTATTAATACTGCATCTATTTGGGGGCTCAGTAGCGCTGCAGAGCGGACAGCCTATTGCACCACCAAAGCAGGTGTCGTATCGATGACCAAATGCCTTGCAGCAGAGTGGGGCAAGTTGGGAATTCGCGTTTTAGCGATCGGACCTGGCTATACCCGCACTGCATTGGTCGAACAATTACAACAGCAAAATACCTTAGATGTGGCTGATTTAGCACGCCGTACACCTTTAGGTCGTCTGGCCGAACCCGAAGAAATAGCAGAAGTGGCTCTTTTTCTCGCCTCTGATGCCGCCAAATTTATCACAGGACAAACTTATTTAATTGATGGGGGGTGGGATGCCAATGGATTTCAGTAAATCCATCTCCTCTACCCAACATCAACCTCTATATTGCAAAGGATCGAGCAAATGCCAAATCAGATAAACCTCCAACCTGCCAGCCCTTGGATTGAACTGCAAACCACTCAAGAAGATTGGGATCAAGCGGATGCTAGTCTGCTCGAAAGTATGTTGACTCAACTGCATATCGTACGGGCATTTGAAGAATCGGTACTTGAACTTGCAGGTGAGGGCTTGGTACATGGTCCAGCACATTCAAGTATTGGTCAGGAAGGTGGGGCTGTCGGTTCAATTGTTTCTTTAACTGCTGCTGATCAAGTGAATGGTTCGCATCGAGGACATCATCAGTTTCTGGCCAAAGCTTTAACTTATTTGCGTCCAGATGGGATGAAGATAGATCAAGCATTTGGGGCGGATATTCAAGATGTTTTGCAGCGGACGTTGGCTGAGATTTTAGGTCTAGCCCAAGGCTTCTGTAAAGGTCGTGGTGGATCAATGCATCTACAGTGGATCGAAGCAGGTGCTTTGGGGACCAATGCCATTGTTGGTGGTGGTGCGCCGATGGCTGCCGGTGCGGCATGGGCACATCGTCATGCGGAAACAGATGCGATTGCGATCACTTATTTTGGCGATGGTGCAGTCAATATTGGCTCCGTACTTGAAACTATGAATCTGGCAGCAGCATGGAAACTACCGATCTGTTTCTTTATTGAAAACAATCGCTATGCAGTGTCGACTTCGGTTGAAGAGGCCACAGCAGAAACGCGCCTGTCTTCACGTGGATCAGCATTTAATATTCCGAGTTGGAAAGTAGATGGCATGGATCCATTGGCAGTGCATCTCACCATGCAACAGGCATTGATGCATATGCGTTCTGGCCAAGGCCCAACCATTGTTGAAGCAGATGTCTATCGCTTCTTCCATCAAAATGGCCCTTATCCAGGCAGTGCCTTTGGTTATCGCAGCAAAGAAGAAGAGCAACAGTGGAAGGTACGCGATCCGATCAGCTTACTTGAAACGCAAATGTTAGCCCGTGGCCTCGTCCATGCTGAACAAATTCAGCTACTTCGTACGCAGTGTCAGGACGCGATGGCACAGGCGGTGGCTGAACTGACTCAATCTGCTGATAAAGGTAAACGTCAAATTCGTCCTGAATTATGGCCTTCAAAAGATTTTGTTGACGTGGGCATTCGCGGTGATCTGTCTGAACTCGATGCTTGTGAAACTTTGGAGCAGCGAAGCTGTACGCATAATTTAGTCAAAACTAAGTTTATTGATGCTGTGGCTAATGTCATGAATCGCCGTATGGAAACGGATGATTCAATAGTGGTCATGGGCGAAGATATTCATCGCCTGAAAGGTGGTACCAATGGTGCAACAAAAGGACTTAAAGAGCGTTTCCCAACGCGGACCTTGGGTACCCCGATCAGTGAAAATGCCTTTATGGGCTTAGGCGGTGGCATTGCTGTTGATGGTCGTTTTAAACCCGTGGTCGAGTTTATGTATCCAGATTTTATGTGGGTTGCAGCTGATCAAGTGTTTAACCAAATTGGTAAAGCACGACATATGTTTGGTGGTCAGAGCGACGTGCCTTTAGTCCTGCGTACCAAGATTGCGATGGGGACTGGCTATGGTTCACAGCACTCAATGGATCCAGCCGGTATTTTCGTGACCAATCCGGGCTGGCGTATTGTGGCGGCATCAACCCCCTTTGATTATATCGGCTTGATGAACTTTGCCTTGGCTTGTAAAGATCCAGTCTTGGTGATTGAGCATGTCGATTTGTATAGCAAAAGTGGTCTAGTGGCCGAAGGTCAGTTGGATTATCAAATTCCATTTGCTCAAGCAGCCGTGCGCCGTGAAGGTCAGGCATTGACGATTTTGACCTATTTATCGATGGTTGATCACAGTTTAGAAGCTGTTGAACAGACGGGTGTGGATGCTGAAGTGATTGATCTGCGCTTCTTAGATCGCGCTAGCCTAGATTGGGACACGATTGAAGCGAGTATTCGAAAAACTAACAATGTATTGATTGTCGAGCAAGGCAATCAAGGCACTTCATACGGCGGTTGGTTGGCTGACGAGTTGCAACGTCGCTGCTTTGACTGGCTCGATCAACCGATTCAACGTGTGCATGGCACCGAGGGTGCGCCAAGTATTTCTAAAGTCTTAGAGCGTGCTGCAGCTGCACGGACTGAAGAGGTCGTCGCTGGCTTACATCGTGTGATGCAGGACAAAGGCGAAGGGATTTAAGCCCACAGTTTTCAATCTTATTTCAATTTTAGTCAAAGGTCGCAGCATGTCTAAGTTACTCCATATGCCAGAGGTTTTGGCGAATACCACCCACGCCACCATTAACCAATGGTTGATCAAAGAAGGCGATACGATCGTCATGGGTCAATGCATTGCAGAAGTAGAAACAGAAAAAGCCGTTATTGAAATGATGGCAGAACAAGACGGTGTGGTGAGTAAATTAATCGCACAAGAAGGCGAAGAAGTTGAAGTCGGTGCGCCGATTGTGCAGCTCAATGGCGATGGTCAAGTAGATGTGACAGCGCCGCTTGCTCGGGTGGAAACCGCATCAGCCCTTGAAACGCATGCCGCTGTGCCAGTCATGCCACATTTAGCAGTGACAGGATCGGCAAATACCGTGCAAGGTGAGCGTATTTTTGCATCACCGTTGGCCAAGCGTTTGGCAAAAAATCATCAATTGAACATGGCTGAATTAAGTGGCAGTGGCCCACGCGGCCGTATCGTAAAACGTGATATCGAGTTGGCTTTGGCACATACAGCACAGCCCAATGCAACCGAAAATTTTACTGCAATTGTGCCGGCAACGATGTCTGCGCCGGATACAGTGGCAACGCAGAGTTTCGATTATGACGAAATTCCGCTCAGTAATATGCGTAAAACCATTGCGCGTCGTCTGACCGAAAGTAAGTCCAACGTGCCGCATTTTTATTTAAATGTTGAATGTCAGGTCGATGCTTTATTGGCATTACGTCAACAGTTAAATGCTGTTGCAGCAGAAAAAATATCCGTCAATGACATGATCATCAAAGCGGTCGCATTGGCATCGACACAGGTGCCTGCCATGAATGCTTGTTGGGCGGAAACGGTAATTCGTCAATATCATCATGTTGATATTAGTGTGGCAGTCGCAACAGACAAAGGTCTGCTAACTCCGGTCATTCGACAGGCTGAGATCAAAACATTGTCTGCGATTCATCGTGAGGTGGTTGAACTGGCTGAATTGGCACGTGCTGGAAAGTTGACGCCGGATCAATATCAAGGCGGTAGTTTTAGTATCAGTAATTTGGGTATGTTCGGTGTTTCCGACTTTAACGCCATTATTAACCCGCCACAGGCCGGTATTTTAGCAGTTGGTGCAATTCAGAAAAAACCAATTGTGATCAATGATGCTTTAGCGGTCGGTTCTGTACTGCGTTGTAGCTTATCTGCAGATCATCGTGTGGTGGATGGTGCTGTGGCTGCAGCTTGGTTGGCTGCCTTACAACAGTTACTTGAAGCACCATTGAAACTGTTGGTTTAAGGGGAACAGACATGAATCAGAAAAAATTTGATTTGGTCGTAATCGGTGGTGGGCCAGGTGGTTATGTCGCGGCGATTCGCGCCAGTCAATTAGGTTTGAAAACAGCTATCGTTGAACGTGCTGAACTTGGCGGGATTTGTTTGAACTGGGGCTGTCTCCCGACCAAGGCCTTGCTCAGAAGTGCGGATGTTTTACGCTTAGTTAAGCAGGCCGATGAGTTTGGTATCCATGTCGCCGCACCTCAGATTAATTTAGAAAAAGTGGTCAAGCGTTCGCGTGATGTGTCCGCCAAATTGCAGCGTGGTGTAGCGAGTTTATTAAAGAGTAATAAAATTACGCTGATCCAAGGTACAGCCAAATTAATCGGCGCTGGCAAGCTGAGTGTTGCCATGGGCGATACGACGCAGCAGCTTGAGGCCACACATATTATTTTGGCTACGGGTGCCCGTGCCCGTACGATCCCGAATATGCAGGTCGATGGGCAATATTTTTGGAGTTATCGCGAAGCCTTGGTTCCGAAAAGTATTCCCAAACGCATTTTGGTGATTGGAGCGGGTGCAATCGGGATTGAATTTGCTTGTTTTTATCGGTCGATGGGTGCACAAGTCAGCGTGGTGGAGATGTCAGATCGGATCTTGCCACAAGAGGATGCTGAAATTTCCATGACCGTGGCCAAGGCACTCAAGCAAGATGAGATTGATATTTATACCGGTTGCAAAGTGGCCACACATCAGATCGTCAACGGCGTGGTCCAGCTCAGCATCGAAGGTGCACAGCGTAAAGTCTTGCATGCAGATGTAGTGTTGTTGGCCGTGGGGATTACAGCCAATACCGAAGCGTTGGGATTGGAAAAAACCAATATTCAACTCGATCGTGGACATATCGTTACGGATGAGTTTTGCCGAACTAGCGAAAACAATATCTATGCCATTGGGGATGTTGCAGGCCCACCGTGGTTGGCACACAAAGCCAGTCATGAAGGTGTACTCTGCGTCGAAAAAATTATGGGTTTAGACGTACATCCTTTGAATGCCAATCAAGTACCGGCTTGTACTTATAGTCATCCACAAGTCGCCAGTGTCGGTTATAGCGAACAACAAGCTCAGGCTTTGGGCAAGAAAATTCGTGTGGGTAAATTCCCATTTATGGCCAATGGTAAAGCATTGGCCATGGGCAGCACGGATGGTTTTGTCAAAGTAATTTTTGATGAAAACAGTGGTGAGTTACTCGGTGCACATATGGTCGGTGATGAAGTTACTGAAATGATTAATGGCTTTGCGATAGCGCAGACCCTTGAAACCACGGAACAGGAATTGATGCAGACGGTTCTACCGCATCCCACGATGTCAGAAGCCATGCATGAAGCAGTTTTATCTGCCTATCAACGTGCACTACACCAAGCCTCTTCGTGATCTAAGCACAGGATAGAAATTGAAAATGTGCTGAGAAACTTAGCTAGGAGATCGCGCTTTAATATTGCTGCCATCGTGCTGTGTATTGCCTCAACCGGCGTTGGAGTTACATGCAGAACAATAAAGCGCTCGATTTAGATCAGATTGAAGTGCGCCGTAAAGGGACGTCACGGGTAACCCTATCAAATAAGGATATATATGAATCAACTTGTAAATAATGTACCAACAACACCAGTGTTGGACGCCGAACGTAAAAAGTCACTGATCGCAACCGGTATTGGTAATGTTTTAGAGTGGTATGACTGGACCATTTACGCCATTGCTTCGGTTTATATCGCAGCAGCTTTATTTAATAAGACCGATCCAGCTTCTGCATTATTGAGCACTCTTGCGGTATTTGCAGTCGGCTTTATTTCACGACCGTTAGGTGGATTTATTTTTGGCCCGCTCGCGGACAAAATAGGACGCCGAAATGTTTTGATGACCACGATGTTACTCATGGCTGGTGCCAGTATCGTGATTGCTCTCATTCCAAGTTATGAGTCGATCGGTAGTTGGGCATCTTTGTGTTTATTGTTGGCACGTTTAGTTCAGGGTTTTGCGCATGGAGGGGAGCAAACTGCTTCCTATGCATATATTGCTGAAATTGCCCCGCCTGAAAAACGTGGATTATGGGCGAGTAGTATTTATTTTTCAGTCGGTGTTGGTTCGCTTATCGCAACATTATTTTTGGCATTATTAACTTCGATTATTCCTGAAGAGGCCATGCAAGATTGGGGATGGCGTATTCCATTTTTACTGGGTGGGGCATTGGCATTTTTTGCATTGTATTTACGTCGCAATATGATCGAAAGTGAACATGTTGAAAAAATGCAGCAGGATGATTCACCAGAGTGGCCATTATCCAAGATACTCGCCACGGGGTTTAAAACCTTTTTCTACGTTGCAGGTGCGACGCTCACTTATTATATCTGGGTGACGTGTGTATCGATTTATGCCATTTCACATATGAAAATGGACCCACATGGCGCATTTGTCATGAGTTGTTTTGCGCAAGTGGTTTATTTAGTATTTTTACCGTTGCAAGGATGGCTCTCCGACAAAATTGGACGTAAAGCCTGTGCCTTGATTTCATTTGCAGGATCGGCGCTATTACTCTTCCCATTATGGTCGTTGATTACCGATGCGCCATGGACGTTATTCATCGCGCAAGCGATTGGTTTGGTATTTGTTGGCTTTATGACTGGTAGTAAACCTGCTGCTATTTCTGAGCAAATTCCAACACGTTATCGCACTAGAGTACTTGGAATATTTATGTCTTTGGCGATCGCTATTTTCGGTGGCACTGCATCATATATTAATGCGTGGATGTACCTGAATGATTTGGGATGGTTGTTTAATGTCTATACCATCATCGTGTGTATTTTAGCGATTATCGCTGTACTCACTTGGAAGAATAATAAAGGTATTGCCTTAGATAAAATCTGATTCTATAGGCATCTGCTGCAAAGCAGATGCCTTGAGTTAAATGTAAGGCAGCGAAATTGAAAGGCATAAAATTAAAATGTTGGATTGAACATTGTTAATTTAAATAACGTTAAATGAAATTGAAGGAGTGTGAGGATGAGTGTAGATCAAGTGATACCGATTACGGGAAAGACGAAAATCATCGCTATTCTCGCCGATCCGATTGCACAGGTACAGACACCACGGATCATGAATATGCTGCTGCAAAAAGCACAGTATGATGCAGTCTGCGTACCTTTTCAGGTTGCTGCTGAAGACTTGGAGCAATGTCTAGCAGGTTTGAAGTTGATTCCAAGTATTGTGGGGGCTGTGGTTACTGTGCCACATAAAATGAATATGTGTGTTCTGACTGAAATCAAGGGCACACAAGCGCAAGTCATTGGCGCCGTCAATGCAATTCGCTTTGATGAACAGCGATTAATTCATGGTGAGATGTTTGATGGCAAGGGCTTTGTCCAGGGACTGAAGCATGCTGATCTGCAGATCAATTCAGATGTAAACGTATTTATTGCGGGTGCTGGTGGGGTTGCACGTGGAATTGCTTTTGCACTATTAGAGTGCGGGGTGAAAAATCTCGCAATACATAACCGGACAAAGACTACAGCAGAAGCTTTGGTCGGTGAATTACAAGATTTTGCACCTGATGCTAATGTGCGATGTGTGGATCGTCATCCGCAACAGATGGATCTGTGCATCAATGCCACTTCGGCTGGGATGTTAGGTCCACTGGAACATCACATGGCCTTTGATCTTGATGGACTAGATCACAGTACTTGTATCGCTGAAGTGGTGATGAGTCCAGCAAAAACCCAATTGCTCTTGCAAGCAGAGGCCAAAGGGATGAAAACGGTGTCGGGTCAAGCGATGCTTATGGCACAAATTGGGCAGTTGGCAGCTTTTATCTTAAATGCACCTGAGCTGACTCAGGTAGATATTTAGAGGCAATCAAGATGTTTAATTTTAAAAATAAAACGGTACTCATCACGGGAGCTTCGGGCGGTATTGCATTGAGTTGTATTGCTAAATTTTATCAGGCAGGTGCACAGCTAGTTTTGTCTGATTTAAATTTAGCCGCTTTACAACAGTACGCTGCTAAGCTTGACCCGAGCGGTGAACGGATTTTGACCTTACATCAAGATGTCACTGATTCACAGCAGGCCATTGATGTGGTTGCTGCGGCGGCGAAACGTTTTGGTGGAATTGATATTCTAATTCCATGTGCGGGGCTGTATTTAGAGCGTGCTTTGCAAGATATGTCTGATCAGGAATGGCAGAAAGTCACAGCCGTAAATCTCGATGGAGTGTTTTATACCATCCGTGCAGCAATTCCACATCTACGTCAGGGCGGGGCGATTGTGAATGTCACTTCGATGGCAGGACATAAGGGCAGTTTTCATCACGGACATTATGCTGCATCAAAAGGTGCTGTATTAAATTTAACCCGAACATTGGCCTTAGAATTGGCGCCGGCTATTCGCGTCAATAATGTCTCGCCTGGCTTGATCGAAACGCCAATGATCGAAAAATTAATGCAGTCACAAGGTGAAAAATTATTGGATCAGACGCCGTTAAAACGTTTAGGCCGGGCTGATGAAGTTGCAGATGCGATTTTATATTTGGCTTCTGATTATGCCAGTTTTATTAGTGGTGAAACCTTACATGTCAATGGTGGTTTATATATCGCAAGTTGATCGAGCTTTACTATCGAGTCATGTCAAACCTCATTCGTTTTTAATATCACGAATGAGGTTTTTTTTGAGAGGCGACTGGGTACTAGGAGACACAGTCGTCTGCCTTAGGTTTGGTTGGGGAGCGAATCCAAACGACGTTTATAATTATAAACTGCTGCTGCACCGGCATCTAAAAGATGCTGATCATTATGCGCACATGCTTGATCGATGTTTTCAGCCAGTGTTGCATCAAAAATCAGTTTTAAATCCTCATATCCGTGTTTCACCCGATCTTCATATACAAATGCAAAATGCTTAAATAAACCAACACGCGCTTGAATCTTTAAAATCATTTCTTCAAGCACATTATTTTTAGCACCGATGAGTAAGATCTCGTAAAAACGATCTTTATATTCCCAACGTTGCTCAACACTGCCATTTAAAAATCGTTCATCAAGTTGGCTGTAGAGTTTTTTTAAGTCTTGTTTATCTTCGGTGGTCGCATTTTTAATAAACAGCTCGATCATCAAGCTTTCAACTCTGGCACGCACTAAATATAAATTAATAATGTCTTCTTCGGAGAGCTTGGTCACAATCGGACCCTGCATCGCAACCACACTCACCAAGTGTTCACTTTCAAGTAAACGCAACACTTCACGAATGACGGTTCGAGAAACACCATAACGCTCACATAAACTACTTTCGACCAGCCGATCGCCAGGCATAAAAAATCCGTCGAGGATGTCCCTTTTGAGTAAAACCGTGACTTGTTGTCGTATGGGGGCGGCTTGACGTTTAACTAGGGGTTTTTCATTCATTCTTGGAACCTAGAAGATCATTAAGTCGTAATATTATAATATAGGTAGATTTATTTTGTTGTGCTTAGGATAAAAAACAGAGTAACTATAAGTAATTAAATTAATTAAAATATTTTTAATAAAGTTGGGGTTTTTGCTGCATTGGATGATCTGAGATATCTCCGGAATTTTTGCTTAAACTTGAAAATGAACTGACTTTGATGGGGGGGATGCATGTGCGTGCTTTAAGGGGCAGTATGCATGGGCTAAAAGTGAGAAAGGCAAACAAAGATGACTTTAAATAGAGTGTGAAAATTTATTCGCGAACTCGTTATACTGCATAGCAATGCTTGATTCAAAGTTCGAACCGATATGAAATTACAGAAAAGTGCCGTCGAGCCTGAAGTTAAAATTTCAGCGCAACAGAAGAAATTCCAACGTTTGAGTAAGAAAGTTGAGCAGGAAAAACAACGCTTAGAGCAGTGGCAAGTGGCGCAAAAGGAGGTTCAGAGCCGTGCTTTCAATCAATTGTTGCCGGCATATGCGCAATTGCGTGAGGTGATCTTTGCCCAGATTGAGCGATTGGTGCAACAAAAAAAGCAAAAACTCACCAAAGGTCAGCTGTCAAAGCTTGACGATAAGATCCAAACATTGAGTTTTGATCTGCTCGATTCGCAGCAGATGTCGGCAACACAAGTTGCGTATTTACTGGAACTTTTAAAAGAATATGGTCTTGAATTTGAAGCGCAGGCCGCGGCATTCGACCAAGCTGGTTTTGACGATGGTTTTGAGGGTGCTTTCGACCAAGCTGATTTTGAAGGCAGTTTTGAAGATGTGGCTGAAGGCCTTGATGCAGATGATGCTGAACAAAGCAGCCAAGCGCAGCAGATCCACGCAGAGATTGATGCCTTAAAAGACATACTGATCGATGAATATGATTTATCACCAGATTTTTTTGATTTTAGTTTCGATCCACACAACCCTGAAGACTTTATGCAGAAATTTGCTGAAAAAATAGAACAGCAATTTGAACAAGAATTTCTAGATCAATGCTCAGCCCAAGAGCGCAAGCAGATTGAGAAAGAAATTGCTGCGGAGCGGGCCAAAGCTGCCAAGAAAGAGCAACAAAGACAGCAGGCCAAGAAAGTTGCAAATCAGTCGATTAAAACCGTGTATTTAAAAATTGCCGCGATGATTCATCCTGATCGTGAGCAAGATGAACAAAAAAAACAACACAAGACTGAGTTATTGCAACAGGTTAACCAAGCCTATGCAGCCAATGATTTATTGAATTTATTGGCCGTGCAAATCGAGTTGGGTTTGCAGCAAGATGCGCCTTTTGCTCAGCAGCAGTTAAAGGCCTATAACATCGTTTTAGAAGAACAGCTCGAAAAGATAGACATGGAAATTGAAGACATTATCGATTCTTTTCATTGGGATGGATATATCGGTGCTTATTCAAATCGAAAGATTAAAATTCAAGATCTGTATAACAAATATGAGCAAGACTGGTCGCTTGTTCAGCAAAAGATTGAACAAGCGAAAAAAACTTTAGATTGGTATAAGGATCTACAAACTTTAAAAACGCTGATGCGCAGTCAGCATATCTGGGAAATGTGCTAAAGCTTAAACTCAAATAACAAGCAAAAAAATCCCTGATCTTTCGATCAGGGATTTTTTAATATCTGGAGCGGGAAAGGAGACTCGAACTCCCGACCTCAGCCTTGTCATTGGAATAACCAGTAGCTACGTTTTTTGTTTGGCCTTTTGGCGTAAGACGTACAAATATAAGTTTTCTACTTTTTCACGTGCCCATGGTGTGGTACGCAAGAATCGCAATGATGATTTAACGCTTGGGTCTATGCAAAAACATCTAATTTCAATTTTACGACTCAAGCCTTCAAAGCCACCATAATAATCTAGCAACTCATCCAAAATGTCAGCCAGTTTTTTGCCATGTAAAGGGTCATTGGAGGTGCTCATATTGGATCAATCGTATTTGGGAAGGAATGCATTATAACCTAGGTCAGGTGGAAAAATTCTCGGATTGAGTATTGGTGATGTTCATCAAAGCAAAGCCTCCGTTATTGGCTGCTTCATCTCTATTTTTAACTTGGGTTGTTTATATTAACTAGGGTTGTTTATATTAAAACGTTATAGATATGAATAAGAAAGAAGCCCTAGTCTTTCGACTAGGGCTTCTTTTAATCTGGAGCGGGAAAGGAGACTCGAACTCCCGACCCCAACCTTGGCAAGGTTATGCTCTACCAACTGAGCTATTCCCGCATGCCGCTTATAATACATTAACAATTCAGAGGGTCAAGGTGTTTTTACTGCGGTGGCACTCGATTGGCTAAAATAGAATCATCTTGATCAAAGAGAGTGGCTTATGCGGGTTCGGTTGCTGTTTTATTCACCGCTTCACGCGCGCTATGTTCAGTCTCGAGCACAAACTCAACCCGCGCTGTGACCGCACACATCAGTTCATAGCCGACGGTATTCGAGCTTGCTGCAACATCATCGATCGGCAAGATTGCCCCCGTGACCGAGCTTCCCCATAGCACCACTTCATCACCGATTTCGGCATCCGGGATCGGGCTCAGATCGACTGCCAACATATCCATGCTGACACGACCAATGGTCCGCGTGCGGATGCCATTGACCAATACCGGTGTACCAGTCGGGGAAATACGTTGATAACCATCGGCATAGCCGCAGGCTACAATCCCGATCTTCATCGCATTCGAGGCGGTGAAGTTTGAACCATAACCCACGGTTTCATCGGCACTCAGCTCTTGGATCGAGATCAGCTCACTGCGTAAACTCATGCTCGGTTGTAGATCCCAGTCCTGAATCGAATGACTTGGATAGTCCGGTGAACTGCCATACAGCATGATGCCGCCACGGACCACATCGGAGTGTAGGGCGGCAGTCGCTGATGGCGCTTGAGCGACTGCGCTCAACTGCTCCGTACCACTGCGTTGAGAGTTGTGCGTCTGGGAGTTGGGTGCATGATGACGCAGAATCGCGGCACTGTTACTGACCGAACGTTGTCCCGGCAGGTCTGCAATGGTCGCTTCAAAGACTTCAAGTTGATAGTCGATGCCACGTGCGCCTAAGCGCATGCCATCGGCATCGGAAAAATGCGTCATGTGCGTGATGCTGCTGACATGATCGAGTGCATCTAAGCGTTGCCACACGGCGCGGTAGTCGCTCGGCCTAAAACCTAGGCGATTCATACCACTGTTCATTTT
>JASLJB010000104.1 GCA_030152605.1 Acinetobacter sp.
GGACGGTAATGGCATTGCCAGCGTGGATCATGCCCTGATCTCCTTTTTTGGAGGACTTCTAAGTTGATGTTTTGAAGCGTGTGTGCAAAATCGCACACAATTCTGCTTCACTAATCTTACGATAACTATAGCGAAAAAGAACATAACAAGTTGTATCAAGCCGTGACGCAAGGGTCATCTATTTTTCTGTGCATATCACTGGCTACAACGCTGTTAGCATACGGTGCTCAGGACTAAATTAAGCTAAAAGTTTTGTTTAAATTGAGTTTTTTTATTTTTATTAAAGTGTTTGCATCGGATTTAACTGATTTTATTTTGAGCTAAGAGTATGAGATTTCCGTCAATAAGGTCAATCGAGTGACTTGTGGGTAGTGCTTTGGCGCTGTTGAGTCGGGGTGTATTGCTGCTAGCATAGTGTGCAGAGTTTCGGCTCATTCTCTCTTTTCTAATTTTTTAATCTCTGTGTCTGAGGCGGCGTGTACCGCTCTGGGTTCAGTTTATTTCCTAAATATCGAGTAGCTCTATGATGAAGTGGATCATATTGGCGATATTTGTGATTTCAGCAATGTATATCCAATATCGCGGTCAGGTGCGGCATTCTTTTTATCGTCAATTTTTTGACCATTCGACCTTATTCGCGCCGATTAATTTTCTGATGTATTTATTTTCTAAGGTTCCAAATCAACCTTATATTGATGCGCAGCATTTTGCCGATCTCAAAGTCTTAGATGAGCATTGGGAAATGATTCGTGAGGAAGCACAAGCCTTATATGAACAAGGTGATATTAAGGCAGCCAGTTCCTATAATGACTTGGGCTTTAATTCATTTTTTAAAACCGGATGGAAACGATTTTATCTAAAATGGTATAACTCTGCGCATCCATCGGCAGCAGAACTCTGCCCGAAAACCACCGAGTTATTAAAAACATTGCCCACCATTAAAGCGGCAATGTTTACGGAATTGGCGCCGGATAGCCGTTTGGTACGGCATCGTGATCCTTATGCTGGATCATTGCGTTATCACTTGGGCTTAATCACCCCCAATGATGACCGTTGTTTTATTGACGTCGATGGAAAAAAATATTCATGGCGTGACGGGCAGAGTGTGGTCTTTGATGAAACCTATATTCACTATGCCGAAAACAAAACCGACCAAAACCGCATTATCTTATTTTGTGATGTTGAGCGTCCCTTAAAGTCCAATCTGGTTCAACGTTTTAACCGTTGGTTTGGTCGCAATATTATGACTGCTGCCAGTTCACCGAATGAGATCGGTGATCAAACTGGGGGCTTAAATAAGTTATTTGCTTATGTGTATCAATTTCGCTTAAAAGCCAAGGCGCTGAAAAAGACCAATCGCACACTGTATTACTTTTTAAAGTGGGCGATTATGCTCGGTGCATTTTTCTTGATCTTCGTCAGACCGTATTTGGTTGCAGCTTAAAGCTTATGTTTAGTCGCTTTTGTCGCAAGTAGATAGAAGCATAAAACACGATATAAAAACGGCTTCTGAATGAAGCCGTTTTTTCTGACTTTTCTCAAGATTAAGTTACGCTTTAGTCGTTTATTATTCATTCCTTTCAAATATTAGTTTAATATTAAATCAATCACATATTAATACTGTCTCGGTATTATGATGAATGAAGAACTGAATAAAGCAAACACATGTTTAGGGGAAGAATTGAAGATGAAATTTAAAAGTCTGATGGTATTGGCGGCATTGACCGTGGCGATGACAGCGTGTACCAAGGTCGAAAGCAAAGAGTATTATGAGAAAAATCCAGAAGCAGCCAAGAAAGTTTTACAGGCCTGCGAAGCCAAAGCGAAAAACAATAAAGACATTGAAGGCAAGGAACTTGAGAATTGTCAAAATGCTGCAGAAGCGCTGATTGGCAGCATGATGAGTGATTTGATGAAGGGTCTATAATCTTTGATTTGATTTGATTTGATTTGATTTGATTTGATTTGATTTGATTTGATTTGATTTGATTTGATTTGATTTGATGAGGCGCGGAAGCGCCTCACTTTTTGCCAGTCTTACACCTTTTTCTTTTCTTGTGTTGTGTGTTTCACGCTATCGCCATTAGAGCGCCGAGTATCATGAACTCACTGCTTAATATTAGACCCAATTGATAATAATTATTATTTACACATGGGTTGTTTTGGTTTAGTTTGTCAAGGAATCTGATTGTTAAGATTCCCTAAACAAAACAACCTTTTTCTATTTCCTGTGTCTGCGCTCGATCTCATGGCTTTGCGGCACAGTACAAATTTGAAGTCTAAATATCGGGCATGTGGCGGATCGTGAAAAGCGTCCTCGCCCATGCATGGATGCATATTTAGTCGTATTTAATAATCAATTTAGGCAGCAATTGATCACATGAAATCTCGTTATACCCAACAAGAGATCTATACATTGAGCGCGATCCGCTCAACAAAGAATGGTGTTTATACTGTTTTTCTACTGTGTTTAATCTCTGGAAGCACTTCTGCATGGGCTGATACGCAAACACAGAACAAGCTTGAAAGCGTTCAAGACTTTCAAAAAAAAGCTTCAGCCGCTTCAGTCGCCTCAGCGCTGGGCCAAGCACAAGATCACAATAATCCAGCCTCCTCCGCTGAGTCGAGTGCTAATGCCCCCGTCAAAATGTCGACCATCATACTGACCGCGGAGGAGCGCCCGGGTTTCGATCATATTCAATCAGAACAACTTGCACGCTTTAAGCCGATTTCAAGCGCCGATCTACTCAGAGGCCAGAGCAGTTTGCATCTTGGCGATAGCCGCAATGGTGGCGCTGTGGATGTCAATATCCGTGGGGTACAGGGGCAAAGTCGGGTCGCGGTCACGGTCGATGGTGCGCAGCAATCTTTGGATGTTTATCGCGGCTATGCCGGTATGCAAAATCGTAGTTATATCGATCCCTTGCTGATGAGTTCGGTGGAGATTGAAAAAGGTCCTTCGAGCAAGGCCGGTGGTGCCATCGGCGGCACAGTGGCGATGCATACCCTCGGTGTAGATGATGTTCTGCGTGAAGATGCAAACGCTGGGGTACGCTTGAGTGGGGATTTGGGCAACAATGGCAAGAAGCCTGTGCGTCAGCCGAAAAACCGTATGGATGGCAACTCCTTAGATGTAACACCGTCAATGCATCAGGGCGGACTGACCTCTGCACATGCGCATTCAGGGAGTGTTGCCACTGCATGGCGTAGCGCTAAAGTTGACCTCATTGCGGCCTATGCTGAACGTGAGCAGGGTAACTATTATGCAGGAAAACATGGGCGTGATCGTTATAAAAGCCAGGATGCGCAGGGCAATGAAAAGAACTCAGTCGCCAAGATTTATCCTGAGGGCAGTGAGGTTTTAAACTCCTCATCTGCGACGCAATCGCTGCTGTTCAAGTCGATTCTGCGGCCGACTGCCGATCATCGTTTGAGCCTGAGTTATATGAATATTCAGAGCCAATATGGTGATCTGATGCCATCGGATATTATTCGTTTTTCCTATGCCAATAAACAGCAGTATCCTTTGAGTCATAACCGGATCAATAGCGTCGTTGCGGATTATCGCTATCAACCGGCGGATCAGGATTTAATTCAGCTAGATGCCAAACTGTGGATGACCAATACCAAAACCAATCAGCTTTCGGGTGCATTTGAAAGCCCGAAAAGTCTGATGTATGGCAACAACTCCGATCGTGGTTGGTCACCGCTAGAAAATAACCGCTATGCTGCTGAACTGAGTAATACCTCGAAGTTTAACAATACATGGGGTGATTTTTCGCTGACCGTCGGCGGGGCGGTGAAACAAGAACGCCTTAAACCGCAGTCACAGGTCAATATCACTGAGGCTGACCGACAAAATAACAAAGTGCTGCGCGATGCAGAGCGCGATGAATATAGCTTGGCTGTAAACTTTGATTATCAGCCCACGGACACGCTGCGTTTTTGGACCGGCCTTAGTTATAGTGAAAACCAAGCCAAAGATCATAATAAAAAATCGATCCCCGTGATCCAAATGCGAGAAGTAAAACAGCTGTCCGTTTATGATGACAAAAATAATTACGGCACCATGTATTGGTTCCCGGATGAAAATGGTCAATTTACCGCAGCCACTGATCCACGTTTAAATAACGGGGTGGTGTTTGCCGATAGTAATAATCCTTTCGATGGGGTTCACTTCAATCAACTCAGCAAACAGGTCAGCGTTTCAGAGGGGGAGGTGGAAACATTTGATGTGGTCAGCGGCTTTAAACAACTGCCATCGCCACAGCAAAAACATCATGGTCTTGCACCACAAGTCGGCGTTGAATATCAGTTCTCCCCTTATGCACAAGTCTATGCCAGCTATAAAGCGCAAAATCGTCTGCCATCGCTACTCGAAACCAGTATGGGCACACATCAGGTCGAACCGGGCACAACATTAAAACCTGAGCAAACCCAAAGTTGGGAAGCTGGGATCGTGTTGGATAATCACCAAGGTTTAACCACACGCCTTAACTATTTCAACAATAGCATCGAGCACTTTATTAATCGTTATTTCATCCCGAATACCTTTGGGATGATGACCTTTAAAAATATGGATCATTTTAAAAATAGCGGTATTGAATTACAGAGCAACTATGACCAAGGTCATTTCTTTGCTAATCTGTCTGCCACCAAGTATTTAAAAATCCAATCCTGTGATGCCAGTTATGCCCGGCTATTACGTGACACGGCGGACAGTTATAACAATACCTACAATACGCCGGACTGTACCGAGGGTGGTTTTAAAGGCTCTTACTTAAATACCCAAAACCCGCCGAAGTTTTCCAGCAATTTAACGGTAGGGACGCGTTTGTTGGATCAGCGCTTGGTGCTCGGCAGTCGTTATACCTATTCCTCTGTGCCAATGAGTATTTTAGATCGTCCGTGGCAAGTCAGTTCATCGACCCCGCAAATGAAATATGAGTCCGTGCATTTAATCGATGTATTTGCGGACTATAAACTGAATAAGAATATCGCGATGAATCTATCGCTGCAAAACTTGACCAATCGTTATTATCTCGATCCCTTGTCGCTGAGTTATATGCCGGCACCGGGTCGTAGCTTGAATCTTGGTCTGAAGGTTTATCTTTGAAGAGTTGCTGTGTCAAAAAGCGGTAACAATTGCAGCAAAAGCTGTGTGTTGATGAAATTAATTGAAAAGCATGTGTTTAATTTCACGCTTCAAATCGACATTGACACAAGATTGATCACATAAGTTTGAGTCTAAAAAAGCCAGCGCATCGCGCTTGAACCATCCCTTGTGGCGGTGGGCGAGTGCTATTGATTTTAAAGTGCTTGGATCAAGCGCACCGAAAATACCAAGCACCGCCTCGGCTGAAATAGCAGCCATGTTCTGCGATTAATCCATCAATCCTTGCACCCATTGCCGGCTGTATACGCTGGCAGGGTGCTTGGGTATAAGTACATTTGCTGATCAATTCTCTCTACTTATTTCACGTTTGCAACGGCAACATGGAGCGCCTTCACGAATGAATAGCGAGGTGAATAATGTTTGCAAATCGATGGCTCGAAGTTCGAGATTTGGTTTCTGGTTTGGTGGTTTTTTTGGTGGCTTTGCCGTTGTGCTTAGGCATCGCCTTGGCCTCGGGTGCACCGCTGATGGCGGGGATTATCGCGGGCATTATTGGCGGCATCGTGGTCGGCTATTTAAGTGGTTCGCAGATCAGTGTCTCAGGCCCAGCGGCGGGATTGACCGCGATCGTCCTGACCCAGTTGGATCAGTTGCAGGGCAATTACCAAGCTTTCTTGCTCAGCCTGATGCTGGCGGGGATTTTTCAAATTATTCTCAGTTTTTTTAAGTTTGGTGCATTTGCTAACTTTGTGCCCAGCGATGTGATCTTGGGATTGTTGGCCGCGATTGGCCTGATCCTGATCGTGAACCAATTGCCGATCATCTTTGGTCTAGAGTTCGATTTGATCCAACAACATTGGCTGAGTAATAGCAAACTGCTGTGGCAGTATTTTGACTTTGGTACGGCAGTGATTGGCCTGCTCAGTATCGCGATTATGATCTTTTGGGATCGCAGTCCGCAGTTGAAAAAACTGCAAATACCCTCTGCCTTGCTGGCGGTGATCGCGGCGGCGGGATTAAATTTTATTTGGCAGGCCATGCATTCGGAACTCGCCGTAGATGCGACACATTTGGTCAAGCTGCCACAAGTCTGGCCCGATCTCGGACAGTTGTTGATGCTGCCTGATTTTAGTTATTGGAACCAGTCGATTATTTATACCGGCGCCCTGACTTTGGCGATCGTGGCCTCCTTGGAAACCATTTTAAATCTAGATGCCACAGATAAACTTGATCCGAAAAAAAGAGTCTCACCGCCGAATCGAGAGTTGATCGCGCAGGGCGTCGGCAATTCACTCTCCGGTTTAGTTGGCGGGCTACCGATCACCTCCGTCATCGTGCGTAGCTCGGTCAATGTCAGTCATGGGGCCAAAACCAAATTCTCAGCGATCTTTCATGGTCTGTTGTTATTGCTGGCGGTGTTGTTTTTAACCCCGTTGATCAACCTGATCCCGATCTCAGCCTTGGCTGCGATCTTGGTGATCACCGGTTTTAAACTGGCCAGCCCTGGATTGTTTAAAACTGTCTATCGCAAAGGTTGGAAGAAATTTATTCCCTTCTTGGTCACCACACTGGCGATTTTGGCGACTGATCTGTTAAAGGGCATCTTGATTGGCTCAATCGTCAGTGTGATTTTTATTTTATGGAATCATCTCAAGCACGGTATTCAAGTCAAAAGAGAACGTCATGTGCATGGCAGTATGACCCGGATTATCTTGTCGGAGCAGATGAGCTTTTTAAATCGCCATACCTTGATTCAAGCGTTGAGTAAAATTAAAAATCATTCCACCCTGATCATCGATTCGAGTGGGGCGGCGCTGATCGATCCTGATTTTCAGCAGTTGATTGATGAATTTCAGCACAGTGCCAAGCAACGTCATATCCATGTCAAACTAGTGGGCTTTTCTCAGTCCCATGCCACTGCTGCACATGCTGCCCTCGATGCGACGCCGCATATGGGGATCGAAGTCAGTACTGCCGCGGTACAACAAAAATATAGCCCACAGCAGGTCTTGGAAATACTCAAACAAGGCAACCAACGCTTCGTCAAGCAAACCCCGATCAATCATGATGTTGCGTTACAAATCCAAGTCACCTCACAAACCGGACAGCATCCAATCGCAGCAGTCTTGGGCTGTATGGATTCGCGCGCACCCACAGAACGGATCTTTGATGTCGGGATTGGAGATCTCTTCAGCCTACGCATGAGTGGCAATGTCGCAGGTGAGAAAACCCTCGGTTCACTTGAATTTGCCTGCAAGATCAAAAAGGCCAAGCTGATCGTGGTGCTCGGACATACCGACTGTGGCGCGGTAAATACCGCCTGTGAGCTGTATGAGCAACGCGTGGATTTGACCCAGTTTAAAGATGCGCCACATGCACACTACTTTCTTATGCCGATCATTGATGCGATCAAAAGCGTCAAGCAGGACAAATCCAACTATCGCATGAACAGTAATTTTGTCTTGTCCGTCACCGAACTGAATGTCAGAAATACCATCAGCTATATCTTGGAGCACAGCAGCGTGCTCAGAGAAATGATTGAACATAACGAAATTGGCATCGTCGGTGGGGTTTATGACGTCTATACCGGAGAGGTGCGATTTATTTGACAAGCTCGGATTTGTGATGAAATTGCCCCAGTTTTGCTTGAAATATCAATAAAATCGTCGAGGCTGCTTGAAAATTAGACGCTGACCATCACATCATCCTTAATGCTTGATAAATGTCATAAAGGTTTGCTGTGAACGAAAATGCGCGTGGACACATCGAAAAAGTCTTGGCCAATATGACCCAATTGCCCGGTGTTTATAAAATGCTGGGTAAAGAGGGTGAGTTGCTCTATGTCGGCAAGGCCAAAAATTTAAAAAACCGTGTGTCGAGTTATTTTGTCAAAACCATCGAGCATCCGAAAACGCAGGCCTTGGTGGCACGGATTTATGATATCGAAAGTTTGGTGGTGCGTTCTGAAACCGAAGCGCTATTGCTAGAACAGAACCTGATCAAGCTGCATCGACCACCGTATAATATTATGCTGCGTGACGACAAATCTTATGTCTATATCTTTATTTCCGCAGATAAACCCTATCCACGGATTGCCAGTGGCCGCGGCAAAGGCAAGCATCAAGTCGGCAAATTTTTTGGGCCTTATCCAAGCGCCTATAGTGCACGTGACACTTTACTGGTGTTGCAGAAGTTATTTAATGTGCGTCAATGCGAAAACAGCTACTTCTCACAGCGCAAACGTCCCTGTTTGCAGTATCAGATCAAGCGCTGCTCGGCGCCGTGTGTGGGGCTGATCAGTCCCGAAGCTTATAAAGAAGATGTCGATAACTCGATTCGATTTTTAAGTGGTGATACCAAAGAGCTCAACCAAGAACTGATCCAAAAGATGGAGCAAGCGGCAGAGGCATTGGAGTTTGAAAAGGCGGTGTTCTATCGCGACCGCATGGGCTTGCTACGTGAAGTCCAAGCACAGCAAGCCATTTATCGGGTCAAAGGTGAGGCCGATATACTGGCGATCGCCTACCAAGCCGGTGTGACCTGTGTGCAGATTATGCATGTGCGTAACGGTAAAATGCTCGGTGGCAAGTCCTATTTCCCGGATATGTTGGATGATGATTTGGGGCAAATGCTGTCTGACTTTATGGCCAACTTTTACTTTCAAGTTGCAGACGAAGTCCCGGCGGAATTGATCATCAATGTGGCTGTGCCGAATCGGATCGAGTTAGAGCAAGCCTTAGAACAACAATTTGAAAAGAAAATTCAAATCAAACATAAAGTTCGTGAAACGCGTGCCGAGTGGCAGGAACTGGCACAGATGAATGTGCAGCATGCGATCAAAGGCAAACTGGCCAATCATCTAGAACTCAACGAACGTTTTCATCAACTGGAGCAAGTTCTGCATCGCCCCATTGATCGGATTGAGTGCTTTGATATCTCGCATACCATGGGCGAGGCGACCATTGCCTCCTGTGTGGTATTTGACAGTGGCGGCGCGCGTAAACGCGACTATCGTCAGTTTGCAATCGAGGATATCACTGGCGGCGATGACTATGCCGCGATGCGTCAAGCCCTGACCCGACGTTATAAGAAAAGTCTCTTGCCCGATCTTTTACTGATCGATGGTGGTAAGGGACAGTTACATATGGCGATGCAGGTGATGCAAGACTTGGGCTTAGATGCCTATATGGTCGGCGTATCCAAAGGTGAGGGGCGTAAGCCGGGTTTGGAGACATTGCACTTTACCGATGGTAGCAAGATTCAATTGGCCGAAGACCACAAGGCCTTGCATCTGATCCAGCAAGTTCGCGATGAAGCACACCGTTTTGCCATCACTCGACATCGTGCCAAACGCGATAAACGCCGCAGCAGCTCGGTGCTCGAAGCCATTCCTGGTCTTGGACCGAAGCGGCGCCGTGATTTATTGACCCACTTTGGGGGGATCCAAGGCGTACTCAAAGCCTCAGAAAAAGATTTAAGCTTTGTGCCGGGCTTGGGGCCAATGTTGGCGCGCACCATTTATAAGACTTTGCATGAGTAATCGAGCCTCCGTCAGGGCAGATCACACTAGACACAAGTACATCACAGCAACAGTTCCCCATCATAGCAACCGCCGCCTATCACTCAAAATCGCCCAACAGCGCCAAGTATGGCGAGGGGCTGGATCTGCGATTATAGATGGCGTGCCAGCCGCGTCAATTGTGTCTCTTGTTTGCCGATTACCACTTAATTTGTATTGCAGAAGTCATTGACTAAAAAACTTTGTGATCTGTAGGCTTAGCATAGAAATTGAGCGAAGTTGCAGCGACCTATTGGTCTGTTGATCAGAGTCGACAGTGCGAGTTGAATCGTTTAAAGTAGGCGCTTATATTTACCTAGCTCACTCGGTAACTGACTCGATCACTCACCCGATTACACGATAATTTGGAGACCAATTGGCGGTGTCTATGACTACAGGTCGTATCCTGAATATTCCAAATATCTTGACGCTGTCCCGTATTGCGTTAATCCCTGTTTTTTTGTTAATTGCTTACTGGCCACCTGCCATTGGTGTGGGCGGACATGAGGGTGGAATGACCCGACATCTGATCTTGACTGCGATTTTTATTATTGCGGCACTGACAGATTGGTTCGATGGTTATTTGGCTCGGACGCTGAACCAGACTTCAGCCTTTGGTCGTTTTCTCGATCCCGTCGCGGATAAGCTGATGGTGGCGACTGCACTGATCGTCTTGGTGCAATGGCGCCCAAGTATTGAGATGGCATTTGCTGCGGTGGTGATTATCTCACGCGAGATTACCGTATCTGCACTGCGCGAGTGGATGGCGGAACTCGGTGCACGCACCAGTGTTGCGGTATCGACCATTGGTAAATATAAAACGGCATTTCAAATGGTGGCAATCTCAGTATTCTTATTGAATTGGCAACCGCTAGATTTGTTGGCCTATGCTTTGCTGTATACCGCGGTGTTCCTGACCCTGTGGTCGATGTTTAGCTATCTCAAAGCGGCATGGCCGTATTTAAAACAGCCCTAAGTTTTTAGGTTTAGCGTCAAGTATTTAGCAGCATCAAAGGGGCGGCACAGATCTTGCCCCGATTCCAAGCCACCGTGATACGGTGGCTTTTTTTATATGGGGCTATTGGGCTGGAAATTTAACGCGCAAAGATCATTTCACGTGGAACAGTCAGTGCGTCAATAGATCCGATCAATAATCAAATTTTAAACGGTGAGTTATTGGGAGAATCCCCCAATTGATGGTTTTCAGATAACTCGAGGAAACGCTTTTCGATATTGGCGGCACTCTCTTGCAGAATCTCGATCAAGCGTTCGATATTGATAAACTCAAAGCGGTTTTTCGAGGCCACAACCGTAAGTGCCAAGGGCGCTTCTTTGTTGGAGAATTTCACCGGAACCGAGAGGCCAGAGACATTCGGGTCCAGTTCACCATGCGATAAATAGTGATTTTGTTTTTTGATTTTTCTCATCTTGGCGATAAAGGCATCTTCATCATGTGCAAAGTTGAGCTGGCTGAGCTGTGGGGCATAGCGCTGATAATAATCATAAATCTTTTGTTTGCTTAAATGCGCCATGATGACTTTGGGCGAAGAGCCCATATACACCGGGCGTGGACAGCCGCGACCATAGGAGAGCAGGCGCACGTCTTTATAGACCTCATGATGCACGTCGATGCAGTAATCGCGATTGAGATAAGTCAGCAAACAGCACAGCTCGGTGCGTTCGGCAATCTCTTGCATAAAGGGTGTGCTGATCTGCACAAGGGGATCTGTGGTGCGCGAAATATAATCCAGCACCGCGATTTTCGGCCCGAGGGTGTAATCGCCTGAAGTACCACTCAAACGTTGCAAAATATCTGCAGAGACCAATTCTTTTAAATAGCGATAGCTGGTGGGTTTGGAGAGACCCAGCTCAGCACAGATAAGGTCAACGTTTATTACCGGCCGAGAAACTGAGAATAAGTCGAGTACAGTTAAAATCTTGCCAAAACTAGAAAGCGCCATGAATTACCTGCTACTGGGCTAAAACATTTGAATAAAATGAATCGTCATCTTATAGCAAAAATTTTCAAACATTGCCGAAAAAAGTAATCTTGTTAAATTGAATTTTAAGTCAATCATCAGCCAATAAAAATGAAATATTATCAAATAGAGATATTTTTATTGACTAAATGTGTTTTATTTGGAAAAATTGCGACAAAACTATCTGAGTGTGAGTATTTGACTTGATCTGCTTGGCTCATTTCGGTTTCTGTGGTCTTTATCCTTCGACTGCTTCTCAGTTTGAACTTCTATTGCTTTGTGTTTCATCGTTAAGCCTTGTACTCGTGATCGCACGTCTGTTCAAGCTGCACTGACGCGGCTTTGCTGTCCCTAAGAACTTGAATTTTATGGATGACTTAATTTATTGACCCAATTGAGTCGCCCGCTTTTTTCCACTGTACTGACCTAAGGAGTGCGCGTGTTATGCGATTGTCACTGGCAAAGCGAGGGCCATTATCATGTCTTTGATGCAGGAGTTGTTTCGCTTTCGTCCATCAAAGATGGCACTGATTTTTGCCACCAAAACATTCATCGCAGGCATATTGGCGCTGTTTGTCTCTTTTGAGTTGGATCTGATTAATCCGATGTGGTCGATCGGAACCGTATTGATCATTGCCAGTCCCTATTCTGGCATGGTGTCTTCAAAGTGTATTTATCGTTTGATCGGCACGGCGGTCGGTGCATTTATTGCCCTGATTCTGACGCCGAATCTGATCAATACGCCGTGGTTATTCACTTTGATCTTGTCGATCTGGGTCGGATTCGCACTGTATATTTCCTTGCTGGATCGCACACCGCGCAGTGCGGTGTTTATGTTGGCCGGCTATACCACCGCCATGATCGTTTATAACGCCGTGACCTATATCGATCAGTACAGCATTTTTGATATTGCGATTGCGCGCTTGATCGAGATTTCGATCGGGGTGATTTCCAGTGCGGTGGTGTCTGCGACTTTATTTCCCCTACATATCGGTGCTGCGATCAAACAGCGCGTCAGTCAGTCCTTTAAAGACAGTGAAATGTTATTTAAGGATTTATTTAAGGCCGAACCCGAACAAAACAGCGGGCTGATCTTGGCCGCATTGACCCGAGACAGTACAGATATTCATGCACTTGCGGTACACCTGAATTATGAAAAGGGGGAGCTGCATGGCATGACCAAGGCCTTACAAGAAATGCTGCATCAAATGTCCTTGGTGGTGGCCAACTTGGTGGCGATGTCAGAACGACTCAAACAACTGAAACAGATCTCAGCACACAGCACGGCCAATCAGCGTTTGAGCGCAGGATTGACTGAACTGTCTGAGCAGGTGTTGGCATTTTTAGATCAGGCCAGAGATCGCGCGGATGAGGATTTGTTTGCCTTACCTGCTGATTATGCGCAGTCCTTTGCGCGATTGGATCACATGGCCAATGCCGAACAACAATTGCTATTGGCTGCGATCAAAATGGATATGCGGCATTTTATTAGCAACGTTTTGGCGGTGATGATGATCTGGCGTCGGATTCAAAGTGGCAACAAAGAGTTACCCGCACAAATGATGGCGATCACTACGGCCTATCCCAGCCTACATCGTGATCATGGCGTGGCGGTGCGTGGTGGGGTGAGTGCCTTTCTGATTACCTTTATCGTCACAGGTCTATGGATCATCACCGGTTGGAAGGCCGGTTTTATGATGGCACAGATCGGTGCGGTGACCGCATGTATATTGACGGCCTTGGATAACCCCGTGCCAGTGCTGAAGATTTTTGTGTGGGGCAGTGTGGCCTCGGCGGTGTTGGTGTTTATCTATGCCTTTGGGGTGTTTCCGCATGTGACTGCATTTTGGCAATTGGCAGTGGTGCTGTTCCCGATGGTGCTGATTTCAGTCTCGATGATGACCCATCAAATGCTGATGCCGATTGGCATGGTGCTCGGGATCAACACCATGATGGGATTGAATTTGCACAATCGCTACAGCATGGATGCCGTGTCTTATCTCGACAGTTCTTTCGGCATGATCCTCGGGGTGCTGGTGTCGCTGATCGTGATCAACTTGGTACGTGCCATGTCGCCGGAAACCAGTGCTGGACGGATATTGGCGCTGCATTATCGTGCGGTACGCAGCAGTATCAATATGCAATATGGGCTGGGTTTTAAAGTGCATCTACGCAGTATGTTGGATCGGATTGGAGTATTGAATACGAAACCAGTGCAGTCCGCCGCCTTGAAACAGGCGATTCATGCGGCCTTGATCGAGTCCAGTGCGGTGATTGATTTGACCCGATTACAGGAGTTGAGTTTGGCATTGCCATCCGATCACCAGATCGTGCAGCACTGGGCGCATGCGCAGCAGACCTTGCAGTTGTATTTTGCCGCCAAAGAAGCGCAGTGGGAGACCACACCGGTGTTATTGGCTGAACTTGAGCAACAGTTTCAGCAACTGGCTACAGCTGTAGATCAATTTAACGATCCAGACTTTGAAAATTTACAACAGTTTAAACAGCGTTTTTTGATTTCGCTGAACAATATTGAGCAGAGCTTATGCCATCTCAGTGTTCCTGCAATGCGGGATTCACAGGGCTTGCTCGGAGAGGTTGTGCATGGGTGAGTTTAATTTTTACGACATTTACATTCCGACCTTGCTGGTACAAGCCATCATCGCTTATGTGCTGTTTAGATTGCTCAGCCCATTGATCAATCAACTGAATACACGGGGTTGGATTGCTTTTCCGAGTATTTTTCATCTGTGCTTTTATGTGCTGCTGTTGTGGTTGGTGCACGAAATATTTTTAGCAACTGGCATTTGATACAGGCAGATCCCGACAAAAAGGTGGCGAAGGTCGCTGAGGTATAGACATGAACAAATTTGATTTAAAGAAAATGATCCGCCCCCTGATCTTGTTGCTGGTGGTGGTGATGGCGCTGTATGCGATCGTACATATGTGGAATTACTACAATTCTGCGCCGTGGACACGTGATGGTCGGGTACGTGGTGATGTGATGCAAGTCGCCTCTGATGTATCCGGTCTGGTGACCGAAGTGTTGGTGCAGGACAACCAATATGTCAAAAAAGGCCAGCCGCTATTTAAAATCGATTTGGCGCGTCAAAGCATTGAAGCTGCTCAAGCCCGTTCGGATCTGGCCAAGGCCAACGCTGGTTTAGCCGCAGCAGAGGCCAGTTTGGCCCAGGCCCAAGCCAATGTGGTCAAGGGTCAAGCCAATATCCAATTGGCCGATAAAAATGCCAACCGTTATAACAGCCTCATGGATGGTGCGATTTCCAAACAAGAACGTGATCAGGTCATGGCCGTGCGTGATCAAAGCCATGCCGAATATCAACAGTTACAGGCAGCCGTCACCCAAGCCCAAGCCAATATCAAACAACAACATGCCTTTATCGAAGCGGCGAATAGCAACTTACATTTGGCGGAACTGAATTTAGATCGTGCTGAAGTGGTGGCGCCTGCGGATGGCACATTGTCCAATTTTGATTTGCGGGTCGGGAATTACGTCAAAGTCGGGCAGGCGGTTGCTGCTTTACTCGATCGTAAACAGCTGTATGTGGTGGGATATTTTGAGGAAACCAAGCTCAGTAAGATTCATCTCGGCGATGAGGCCACAGTGCAGTTGATGGGAGATTCACAGAAGTTTAAAGGCCATGTGCAGGGGATTGCATCAGGCATCGAAGACCGTGAACGCAGCACGGAATCTGGACTATTGGCCAACGTCAACCCAACCTTTAGCTGGGTGCGTTTGGCGCAACGTGTTCCGGTGAAGATCATCCTGGATGACATCCCACACGATAATCTGGCATTTGTCGCAGGACGTACTGCAACGGTGCATATCACACCCTCATCCTAACCTTCTCCCAGTGGGAGAGAAACCCTCATCCCAGCCTTCTCCCAGTGGGAGAAGGAATTAAAGGATGAGGGTATCAAACATTCTCATCCGCCATCGCTGGCATATTAATTTCTTTGACACAGCTCGCAGCACTGGTTGCCAAAATAAACTGCAAGGCCAACATCACGTCTTGCAGTGGGATCAGTTGGGCTTGGGTTTGTTCGATGACCTGCGCAGTTGGAGTGTCTAAAGAAAATTCAGTGGCCAAATAGCCTAAATTTAAAATACTTACCCCGATGCGGTCATCACGTAGATTTTCTCTGAGCGCGTGTACCATGCCACGTAGGGCATATTTGCTGGTCGAGAATACCACTTCCTTGCCGTTGTGGTTATCCAGTCCCCAAGTTGAACCAATCAGAATAATCTTGGCATTGTTGGATTGTTTAAGGTTGGGGATCAGGGATTGAATCGCGAGCAGACAGGCATGAATATTGGTCTGCAATAGCGTGGCGATTTCAAAGTCTGAACAGGCTTCAAAGTCATAGGCCGGATCAAAGGCCAAACTTTCCCAGATTCCAACGTTATAAATCAAATAATCGACTGTCTGAGCACCAATCACGGCTTTGACTTGGTCTCGGGCGATTTCTGGCAGTGAAAGATCTGCCGCAATCCAATGCAAACCGGGATGCTCGCAGCTGGGCTGAGAGCGAGAAATGCCGTAGATCTGATCGTCTACAGTGGGTAAGTGCTCAATCATGGCTTGGCCGAGGCCTTTACTGACACCATAGACTACAAAGGTTTTAGACATGGGTTAAGGCTTCAATCCTTGTGGTTCTCGATACCAACTTTCGATCAAGAGTGCGGCGGCGAGGCTGTCGGCGTTGAGGCGTTTGCCACGGCCTTGGGACTGGTATTTATCGAGTTCATCGCGGGCTTCGCGGGTGGTCAGGCGCTCATCCACCATCCAAGTTTCGATGTCGGTCTGATGGCGCACACGGCGGGCGAACTTGCGCGCTCGCGCGGAAAGCTCGGATTCGCTGTCATCCATATTCAAGGGTAAACCCACCAAGAGTAGGCTGGGTTGATGCTGTTGAATCAGTTTTAATAAACCATCCCACTGCGGGATGCCATCTTTCATGCTGACCAAGTCTAAGGGTGTGGCGCTTTCGATCAATGAAGAACCGACGGCAATGCCCATCTTCTGTGTGCCAAAATCAAAGGCCATAATCAGTTGAGGGGCGGGTTGAGCCGTCGTGGGTGTGGGTTGAGTGTCAGGCATGTCCAATCTCTGAAGAAAGCCAAATGGGATCAACCCCTATTTTACGGTATGCCGCATCTAAACGGTCGTCATAAGGCAGATTAAAAATCAAATCCATATCTGAATCACAAATCAACCAATCTCCACGCGCGATTTCTTGTTCGAGTTGGTTTTTACTCCAACTGGCATAGCCGAGCGCGATTTGATAGCTGTCGACACCTTCGTTATGCGCGATGGCATCGAGAATGTCTTTACTGGTGGTGATACACAGGTTTTCACCCACCGCAATCGACGAATGCCATGTCGGTTGACCGGTATGTAGCACAAAACCAGCTTCAGGGCGTAAAGGACCGCCTTCTAAGACTTCATGCGGATGAACATTGTCCGCGTCGATATCGAGATCGTTTAATAATTCTTTAATTTGTAGTCCTGATGGACGATTAATAATAATTCCTTGCGCACCATCTGCATCATGACGTGCGAGATACACAACGGTTTTTGCAAAGAAGTCGTCTGCCATATTAGGTGGAGCGATAAGACAACGATGCGTCTGAAATTGTTTGGTCACCTAAGGGCTACTCCTTATAAAATGCGTGGCTTTGATACGACAGCCTGTTGAGTCAGTTGCATTTTGACGAAATGCTAAAAATACCATAACTTAATTTATGATTTTAATGAAGGAGTTATTGCAAATATAAGCGATATTTTTTGCTGTGTTTGTCGTCGATCGTGCAGGTATCAAAGTCTTAAATTTAGCATATGGACGCAGGCTAAATTAAATGCATTTTATGATCTTGTGTGTCCAAACATGGGTCACAAAAGAAGGAAGGCGTCTCCTCAGTTAAATGTCCGAAAGGGGATACAACAGGGCTGATATGATGACTGATCTACAGGGCTTGAAGCGTATTCAGATGTATCTTTCTTGCAATGAAAAGTTTGCCTTTGTCGGTGTCAAATAAGTTCAGTGGCAAAAATGCCGCAGACACAGAAAAAGCGTAACCCAGCGCTCAAGCACCGATCAGGCTTAGGCCGGACCGGTCGGGCTTTGAAACTTCAATTGTCGCAGTTGTTTGGCATGTTGTAGCGTGGTTTCGTTGATCTCCACCCCACCAGTCATGCGTGCCAGTTCTAAGATTCGTTGTTGTTCTTCCAACTCGACGATGGTACTGCTGGCCGGATCGGTTTGCAGTTTTTGCGCCAACAGGTGTTGGTCTGACTGTGCCGCCACTTGGGCCTGATGGGTAATACACAGGATCTGCACATGCTGCCCCAGGCCTGCCAATAAACGTCCGACGATTTCCGCCGTGCCGCCACTGATTCCGACGTCGATTTCATCAAAGACCAGTACTTCGGATTCGGTTTTCTCTGCATTCATCACCTGCATCACCAAGGCAATCCGCGATAACTCACCGCCCGATGCCACGCGTGCCAAAGGCTGCGCTGGTATGCCTTTGTTGGCAGTAAATAACAGCTGAATAAAACTGAGTCCCTCAGCACTTGGCTGTTCTAAAGGCTCAAATTTAAATTCAAAGAATGCCTCAGGCAGCGCCAGTTTCTTCACTTGTTCGGTTAATAGCTTGGCCAATGGAATCGCGGATTCACGGCGGATGCGGTCCATCTCCTCGGCTTGGCTTAAGAAGGCTTGATGGGTCTGCTCGACTTGCTCAGCCAAGGTATTTGGATCTTCAAGTTGGTGTAACTGTTCGAGTTCCTGCTGCCAAGTCTGATACTGCTCATGCAAACTTTCCGGTTGGGTACGGTATTTACGTGCCAAACGATGGAAGATTTCCAATTGCGCGTTGAGCTGCTCCATGCGTTCTGGATCAAAGCTTTGTCGATCAATAAATTGGCGCAAGTTGGCGGTGGCATCGTCGATTTCACTTTGGGCGTTGCTGAGTGAATTATAGATTTCACCAAGTTGCTCACTGCGTCCGGCATGTGATTCGAGCCGGCGAATGATCGATGCCATCTCTTGAGTCAGGTTTTGTTCTGCTTCGTCGAGGACGTTTAAGCTATAGCTACAGTCTTGCATGATGTGTTCATGATGACTGAGGCGATCAAATTCTTGTTCGATGTCTTGGTATTGGATCGAGATGATCTCTTCGAGTTCTTCAAGCTGTAGCGTCAGGCTTTCGATGCGCTGCTGACGATTGGCTTGGGCATCGATCGCGGCTTGATGATGGCGAATGGTTTTCTGCCAAACATGATAGGCCTGACGCAAGGCCTGCGCAGGTTCGGCAAAGTTATAGTAACGATCCAGCCAATGTTTGGGATAGGGCGGTTCAAGTAATTGTTGTTGGCTGTGCTGGCTATACAGTTGTACCAATAGGCGGCCGATTTCTTTGAGTTCAGCGAGACTGCTGGGACGGCCATTGATCCAGGCTTTGCTACGACCGGTGGCGAAGATCACACGGCGTAGGTGGATTTCGCCGAAGTCATCTTGCAATTCGTGTGTATTCAACCACTCCGCTTCAGGGCTGGCAGCTTGATAACTAAACACGGCAGTGACATCGGCTTTGTCCGCACCAAAGCGCACATAATTGGTATCGGTGCGTTCGCCCAAACAGGCAGAGAGCGCATCGAGCAGTAAGGATTTACCCGCACCGGTTTCGCCGGTTAAAACATTAAAACCTTTTTCGATATCAATGCCGAGATTGTCGGCGAGTGCAAAGTTAATCAGATTTAAATGGGTCAGCATAAACGCATCCGAACTGCGGAATTAAAATTAGACGCAACAAACATAATCAAGTTTTGTTTATGCGACAAGATATGAAATATTTTAATCGTTGATGAGGCAAATTATAGTCTATAACCGAAGATATTAAAAAGCCCGTCGCATTAAATTTAATCTGAGTGTCATGATCTTTATCTAAGCTGCATTTGCTTATTTAAGCTCATGCCATTAAGGTCATTAATACGCAGGTGATTGCTGAGGCGAGCTTGGGTGATCAATCCTGCGAGCGAATCAATAAAGATCGTGGTGGATATTATCGAGCGGGATGGGGTTTTTAATATCTGTATTATTCGCAACACCGTACTCAAGCAGTGACACATCAGCTTAAAAACAGCGCAAGATTTTATTGTGGACGAAGATCACTGATAGATTGATTAGTTGATCAAGCGCAATGTAAACTAGCGCAAACATCATTTATATCAGTGCGCATTATCTGGAGAATACGCATGTCATCACAGTTTGATCATGTTTCAGTGATAAAAAAATCAAATG
>JASLJB010000126.1 GCA_030152605.1 Acinetobacter sp.
GATTTGATCGATGATTTTCAAAGTCAGCTTGCTCATCTCACCCCACATTCAACCAATATCCTGTGTCAAAGCAGGATTCAAACGGCGATTTTAGAATAAACAATAAACTTAACTTATTGTATTAGAAGTGATATAAACAGCCTGAAACCTAAAAGAGTTCAAACTATGTTCAACAACATCACAAAAACAATATTGCTCGGCAGTATCGCCAGCCTGGGCTTGGCAGGTTGTGCCACCACCACCCTACTTGAAAAGGATACCGGCACGTATAGTAAATCTACGCGTGTCAATTTGGTGGAAGACAGTGTGATTGCCTTTGGTAAGCCTGCACAGGCGCTGCCGAATCTACCGCATGACAGCGTGGTGATTGCTGGGCAGAAAAATAGTTATATCTTGACCCAAGGCGGTACACAATTTGTCAAACTGATTACCCAGTTAAATCCCAACAATATTCAGATCAACAAAGACTTGCAGTTTAGTTCCCCCAAAAATGATGGCAACTTTTATGGCAGCCTACCGCTGAGCTATGTTCAACTACAACAAGATGTGAGTAAGAAAGACCTCGAATTTTATATTCAAAATGGCGCTGAAGAATGCAGTACCGCAAGTGACAAACGCATGAATGCACAGCGTTTCTGTTTTGATATCAAGCTCTCTGGCGTGGTGTTCCCTGTCGCCAACAACGCCACCAGCCTACAGTCTTCGATGCGTGCTTTAAGCAAACCGTATCGGGTCACCATTTTCACCACCCAAACTGAAACTCACTCTCGTGCTACGGGTAAAAGTGGTTTACAGAAATTGGTGCTGTTCCCCTTCGCTGTGGCAATCGATGTGGTGACGCTGCCTTTCCAAGCAGCACGTAAAATCTTTGATGACTAGGCATTAATTGAGCTTGAGCGCTCAGATGCGTCTTGCTCACTGAACTGCGATACAAAAAAAAAGACCAGCGAGCATACTCGCTGGTCTGTTTTGTTATATCGGTATAGCGCTGCTCAGACGAAGTACTTGAACAGCGCAAGAGTTAGATTATTGGGCGGCTTTCATTTCTGCAAAAGTTTCTGCTGCGGCCTGAATGGTGAATTCAATATCTTCATCACTGTGCGCGATCGAGATAAAGCCCGCTTCAAATGCAGATGGTGCAAAGTTCACGCCGCGTTTCAGCATGCCATGGAAGAACTGACGGAAGGCTTCTACATCACAGTTGAGAATATGTTCAAAACTGGTGATTTCAGCTTGGTCGGTAAAGTACAGACCAAACAATCCACCGGCTTGATCAGTTTTGATATCAATCCCTGCTGCATCCGCGGCCTGTTGGAAACCGGTCAGTAGTTTTGTCATCTTGGCATCAAGACGTTGATAGAAATCAGGCTGACGGAGGTGTTCAAACATGGTGATCCCAGCACGCATCGCCAATGGATTGCCTGACAATGTTCCGGCTTGGTAGACCCCACCCAGTGGCGCGATACATTCCATGATTTCACGTTTACCACCAAAAGCACCGACCGGTAAGCCGGCACCAATGATTTTACCCAGTGTGGTTAAGTCAGGTTTAACGTTGTAATACGCCTGCGCCCCACCGAGTGCCACTCGGAAACCGGTCATGACTTCATCGATGATAAACACCGACTGGTATTGGTCACACTGTTCACGGATCGCTTCCAAGAAGCCCGCTACTGGTTTCACCAAGTTCATGTTACCGGCCACAGGTTCAACGATCACCCCTGCAATCTCATCACCAAATTTGGCAAAGCAGGCTTTGAGCGCTTCGATGTCATTGAACGGCAAAGTCAGCGTGTGTTTGGCAAAGTCTGCCGGCACACCTTTAGAGGTTGGCTCACCGAGTGTTAACAGACCAGAACCGGCTTTAACCAAAAGCGAGTCTGAATGACCGTGATAACAACCTTCAAACTTGATGATTTTATCGCGGCCAGTATAACCACGCGCCAAGCGGATCGCGGTCATGGTGGCTTCGGTACCGGAGTTGGTCATACGCACCATTTCAATCGATGGCATCACTTCGCAGATGATATCTGCCAAAGTGGTTTCATGCACCGTCGGCGCACCAAAACTCAAACCATCCTGCGCAGCAGTTTGCACTGCAGCAATAATATCAGGATGCGCATGACCCAAAATCATCGGTCCCCATGAACCGACATAGTCGACATAGCGTTTGCCATCAACATCGTACAGATATGCACCTTGAGCCTTCTCGATAAATACAGGTGTGCCACCGACCCCATTAAAAGCACGTACCGGTGAATTCACCCCACCTGGAATATGTTTGCTGGCTTGTTTAAACAACTGTTCTTGCTTTGGAGATAAGCTCATAAATCCACTCAACTTAAATTAATAGGCTTTAACATTTTAATAGACCCATACACGGCGCTAAAGAGGCTTAGGCGCGATCAAACAATTGCGCCCATGCATGCACACGTTCAGGAATTTGTTCGACAGATAGCGCCAATATATCACTAATCACGGCGCAGAGCGCTGCGCCTGCCGCAATCACGGGCGCTGCATTTTCAACACTGAGCCCACCAATGGCACAAATCGGGACGGGGCTAAAGTCAGCTGCGGCCTGCACCACCTCAAGACCAATACATCCCGCCTCAGGCTTGGTTGCAGTGGCATAGATGGCACCAAATGCCACATAGCTGGCACCTTCTGCAATCGCAGCTTTGGCCAGATCCACAGAACCAGCACAAGTACGACCGATGATCACGCCTTTGGGCAAACGCGCCACGGCATCGGTGATTTCGCCATCGGTCTGCCCGAGATGCACACCGAGACCAAACTCAGCCGCCATGTCCAAATTATCATTGATCACAAATGGCGTGGCATATTGCTCACACAAGGTTTTGATCTGTGCCACTTCTGCGGCTTGATCCGCAGCGGCGACTTTTTTACGGCGATACTGCAAAATCGCCACTTGGCCCGTGGCCAGTGCTGCCGTCAATTTGCTCAGCAATTGTTCTAGAGGATCATCATTGGTAATTAAATATAAACCGCGCATGCACTGTATCCGATGGTTAAAAGGGTGAAAAATTTGCAAGGACTGGCAAGCCCCTGAGATCTAAGCAAGATTATAGCGCTGTTCGGCGCCTGATGCTGCCCCAGACTGAACAACAGCCCCATCACAGCCTGCATGCGGACCAGTATTCAGCCTTAACTTGCAATACGATCTCGACTACGATCGACTAAGCTGAGATTGCCACGCAGCATATCTGCCAACATGCGCCAATCCGAGACAAAGCTATACAAGGGCTGTTTGAAACTGGCCGGTTTGTTTTTTTCAAACACGAAGTGCCCGACCCAAGCGCAGGCATAACCCGAGATCAAGCCATAGGCCACATATTTGGCTTTGCGTTGTCGCAGCGCTTTGCTAAAAAAATACAGCCCCAGACTACTGCCCAGTGCATGTAAACGACGACTATTGATATTGCGGTGCTCAGTCAGATAAAAACGGTAAAATTCATGATAATCACGGATTGGAAATTGTACTGGGGTGGCGATTGCAAGTTCGGTTTGTTGTTGTATTGGCATATTCATCTCAGTTCTCCTGCATGATGATGTTTTTATGTCGTGTTGATTTTAAAGTAGATCAAAGTACTGATGTGGCGCTTTGCTCACACCCAAGCATAGCCCAAACTGGCATCTCACTTCTGCTATTTAAACCGCTTCAACCTCTACGGTGTAGATCCTGTACATTCAGTTATGCAAAGTTGTCCCGCTCGATGAGCTGATCGGTTAGAATCACGACCAGCTACGCTGACCCTGTTGTAATCAAATCTGCATGGCAGCGCCAATAATTAGATTTTATTAATATGTATTGTTTAGGATTTCCCCCATGCTTGAGATTGAATTAAAATTTCAGATTGCGCCGACTCGACGCAACGCCCTCGCCAAAGCCTTGGATAGCAAGTCCTCTGAAAGCCTTCAATTACAAGCCAAATACTATGACACTGCCGACCGTAAACTGGCGGCGCATGGTGTTGCGCTCAGACAACGTCTTGAAGGAGATGTCTGGGTACAAACCTTAAAAGCCGCAGGCCAAAGCCATTTACATCGCTTTGAGCACAATATCGAACTCGGTACTGCGACACCTGAGCAACTTAAGCTGACAGATTATGCCGAGCATCCTCAGGCAGCTGAGATCTTAATCTCTGCTTTGGGCAGTCTTGATCAAGACTTGGTTTTGCAGTTTGAAACTGATATTCAGCGCACGCGCCGTGTGGTACAGCATGCGCAAGCCGAGATCGAAATCAGTTTAGATGTGGGCGAGATTCGCAGCCAAGGCCGTCAGCAAGAGGTCCATGAAGTTGAGTTTGAGCTCAAAAGCGGTGAGCTACAGAGTATGCTCGACTTTAGTTTTGAGTGGGTCAAGAAATATCAGCTCTGGCT
>JASLJB010000151.1 GCA_030152605.1 Acinetobacter sp.
AAATACATTCATCCAAGGTTTTGTCAGCAGTGGCGCATTAATCTTGGCCATCGGTGCACAAAATGCCTTTGTGCTGAAACAAGGCCTGAAAAAACAAGCAGTGTTTTGGGTGTGTCTGGTGTGTGCCTTATCAGATTCGATCTTGATTACGCTGGGGATCTTGGGTTTTGGCAAAGTGATCCAGCTCTATCCGCAACTGATGCTATGGGCCAAGTATCTGGGGGCGGTTTTTTTACTGTTCTATGGCGCGCAGCACTTCTACCAAGCCTATCGCATGCAAAATATCGCACTGGGTGCAGAAGCACCTGTGGCACGCGTCGGGCAGTTGATCTTGATGTGTTTGGCGTTGACCTGGCTGAATCCGCATGTGTATTTGGATACGGTGATTTTGTTGGGGGCGATTTCAACTCAGTTTGCGGAGACTCAACTGTATTTTGCTTTGGGTGCGATCAGTGCTTCATGGTTATTCTTTTTTAGCTTGGGCTATGCTGCGCGTTGGTTGAGTCCGTGGTTTTATAACGCCAAGGCATGGCAGGTCTTGGATCTGATCATTGGCTGTAGTATGTGGGTGATTGCGCTGTTATTGCTTAACATGGAACTGTAATACAGTGAGAGCGTGCGAGAAAATCACAAGGCCCAATCTGATATTGGGCCTTGTGATATCAATACTGATGTTTTTAGCCTAAGCCTAAAGTTGTGCAGCCGCGCTTAAGCTGCCTGTAAGGCTTTGAGGTCCGTCAAGACTTGTTCAGCATGACCTGCGGCTTTGACCTTGCGATATTCTTTGACCAACTGCGATTGATGGAAAATAAAAGTTGAGCGTTCAATGCCCATGACTTTTTTGCCATACATGTTTTTTTCTTTGATCACATCAAATAGCTCACACAGCACTTGTTCTTTATCGCTGATCAGGTTGATGCTGAGCGCTTGTTTTTCAGTGAAGTTTTGATGGGCTTTGACTGAGTCGCGCGATACACCGATGATGCTGGTATCGAGTGCATCGAACTCTGCTTTAAGCGCAGAGAAGTCAGTGGCTTGGGTAGTGCAGCCCGGGGTTGAATCTTTGGGATAGAAATAAACAATCAGCCATTCAGTCGTGATTTGACTTAAATTGACTTCATCTGTGGTGGCCGGGAAGTTTTGATTGGGAAGTTGAATCTGTTCGCATGACATAAAAGTACTCCGACATAAAAAACGAGCCACATCATGTGGCTCGCTTGGTGGTTTAGTTAAAAACCTGATGTGCACTAGATCGTGTGCGTCAAATAATTCTGGATCAGCATCTTTGTTTGTTCGCTCTGGGGACGCAGTGATGCGAGACCCTAAGCAAAACTATCAAAGATGGAACCGTTTCTGATCAAAATTATTTTTTCGCTTGTGCAGATTTCATCGCTTCTTCAGTCAATGTTTTTAATTTAGTGGTCAACTGTGGACCGAAACACGCTTGAAGCTCTTGGTTTTGCTTTTGAACAAACGCTAAAGTCGCAGGACTTTTCTTTTGGTTAATCGCGCTTTGGATTTCCCATTTTTGAGCGTTGGTGAGTTTGCCATCAGATTCGATCGCACAGCCGCAATATTTCGCAACTTCAGCAGTGGTTAACTTACCGCTTTTTGCAGTTTCTGTTTTACAGACATTGATCAACGATGCTTTAACATTGGCGCTTTTATACGCATTTTGTAGTGCGTCATCAGCGGCAAATGCTGTACCAGCAAGTGATGCCGATGCTGCGATAAGAGCAGAAAAAAACAAACCAGATTTAAAGTTTTTCATAAATTTTACCTAATTATTGCGGTATATAACGTGTTGGATCTGTGACGTCTGCATCCAAGAAACCTTGGCTGCGTAAGCGACAACTATCACATTTCCCACAAGCACGTCCTTGGTCATCTGCTTGATAACAAGAGACTGTTTGACTGTAGTCTACGCCATGTTCAAGCCCTAAGCGTATAATATTCGCTTTGGATAAATGTAACAAAGGTGTTTCGATTTTCAAAGGCTTACCTTCAATTCCGACTTTTGTCGCCAGTCTTGCCATGTTGGCAAAGGCCTCAATAAATTCAGGACGACAGTCAGGATAGCCTGAATAATCAACGGCATTGATACCGATCACGATCGCTTCTGCACCATAAACTTCAGCCGCTGCCAAAGCATAAGACAGAAAGATGGTATTACGTGCCGGCACATAGGTAATTGGAATACCTTGTTGCTCTTGCTCTGGGACCTCGATGCTATGATCGGTCAGGGCAGAACCGCCTAAACTCCCGAGATCAATATTAATCACGCGATGTTCTACCCCTGCGCGCGCAGTCAGTGCCTTTGCTGCGTCGAGTTCTGTACTCGAGCGTTGTCCATACATAAAACTGATGGCAATGCAGTCATAGCGGGCTTGTGCCCAAGCTAAGCAGGTGGTTGAGTCTAGGCCGCCAGAAAGCAACACGATGGCACGCGAGCGCATCATAAAATCTCCAGATAGGTTTTAAATTGAGCATGAAGTTGAAAACCTGATCGAGGTCTTCAACGTCAGTATTGATTCAGTATTAGGTTGAAACGTTAAATAAGCGGCTTGGCATGTGGATGTAACACAGCATTGTTGAGCTTAGTCTTTCAGCGCGCCGCTTTCAAGTCAGCGCTGACGCTGTTAGCGTCCTGTTTCATCATTCCACAATAGTTTATGCAGTTGTAGTTGGAAGCGTACCTTGAGGTGATCTTCCAAGATCCACTGCGCCAATTCTCGTGCCAGTGCGGGCAAGGCTACGGCGCCTTTTTCCACTGCAAATGCCGGTGAGAACCAGACGGTCGAGACTTTGTCGGTCAGTTGATAGTGTTCAACTTGTTGTTTGGACCAGAGGTAGTCTTCTCGATTGCAAATCACAAACTTGATCTGATCTTTTGCAGTCAAATGATCGAGGTTGCTGATCAGATTACGGCGTTCTTCACCTGAACTTGGTGTTTTCAGATCCAGTACTTTAGAGACACGCGGATCAACTTTAGAGACATCCAAAGCGCCACTGGTTTCCAAAGATACCTCACAGCCCAAATCAGCCAGACGGGTCATGAGGGGCAGGGCATTGGGCTGTGCCAATGGCTCACCGCCGGTCACACAGATATACGGGGTTTTGAAATCCATCGTGGTTTGGATGATGGCATCGAGCGACAGTCGTTCACCGCCTTCAAAGGAGTAGGTGGTATCGCAGTAGTGGCAACGTAGTGGGCAACCCGTGAGGCGAATAAACACCGTCGGTAGTCCAGCCGCATTGGCTTCACCTTGCAAGGAATAGAAAATCTCCGTTATACGTAAACCCGCAGACGGATCAGAAACAGGGATAGCAGAAGAACGAAGCGTTTGCATAAGATATAGACCACTTAAACCACGGTGTAGAAACAAGATGAGTAAAACAATATGAGTAAAGCAATATGAACAGAAAATAAGATCTGCTCTAAACAAAAAGTCTCTACCCTCATGACTGAGCGTAGAGACTTGTATACAGGCGCGTATACAAGTCTGTATACGGGCTTGTATCTCAATAAATTATTCTGCGCGTAGCAAATCGTTCAAGCTAGTTTTAGCACGTGTTTTGGCATCAACTTTCTTCACGATGACTGCTGCATAGAGGCTGTAGGTACCATCTTTAGACGGTAAGCTACCAGACACAACCACTGAACCTGCAGGTACGCGACCATAATGGATTTCGCCAGTTTCGCGATCATAGATACGGGTCGATTGACCGATATAAACGCCCATTGAAATCACTGAACCCTCTTCAACGATCACGCCTTCAACGATTTCAGAACGTGCACCGATAAAGCAGTTGTCTTCAATAATGGTTGGGTTGGCTTGTAATGGTTCAAGTACACCACCGATGCCAACACCACCTGAGAGATGTACGTTTTTACCGATTTGAGCGCAAGAGCCAACTGTAGCCCAAGTATCGACCATGGTGCCTTCATCGACATAAGCACCGATGTTGACATAAGACGGCATTAATACGACGTTTTTCGCTTGGAAGCTGCCTTTGCGGGCAACTGCAGGCGGTACCACACGTACGCCAGAAGCTTTGAACTGTTCTTCAGTCCAATCCGCATGCTTGGTGTCTACTTTGTCATAGAAACGTAGGGCACCGGCTTCGATTGGGTGGTTGTCATTGATCTTGAAAGACAACAATACCGCTTTTTTAAGCCATTGATGTACAACCCATTCACCATCAATTTTTTCAGCGACGCGTAGGCTGCCATTGTCGAGGCCAGCAATCGCATCTTCAACTGCTTGACGTACGTCAGCAGGACAGTCCGTTGCAGAAAAATTTGCACGATTTTCAAAAGCTTGTTCAATAATTGTTGAAAGCTGAGACATGATCTTCCTTCCCAAAAAATTTTAAAGATTTTACACTAAATTGTATTGATAAATGCTAAAAATTAAGCATTGGTGGCAGTTATAAGATAAATGTGTATTTTTATTAGACAAATTTTCATTTCATCGTGTTTTATAAAAATAATTAATGTTTATAAAACATGACCTAAGCCGCAAATGTATCAAAAAATAACAAAAAGTAATCATTTAATTATTAAACAAATCTCAACGCTCGTTTATTATGCAACTCGGGCCTGAAACAAAAATGCCGAATGATTAGAAAAGCTCAACTATTTTGAGGAAATGTTTATGAAATTGTTAAAACTTGCTGTTGTCACTAGCGCATTATCGTTGTCTGGTATGGCGATGGCTGATTCGCAAATTGTACGAAGCGGCAATGTCTTCGAAGCCAATCAGTTGATTCCATCTGGCGTGCGTGCTGAAGTGGGTACGACGGGTTACGGTGGTGCTTTGCTTTGGACGGTTAACCCATACGTGGGTTTGGCTTTGGGTTATAACGGCGGTGATATCTCTTGGCGTGATGACGTATCTGTAAACGGTACTAAATACGACCTCGATATGGAAAACAAAACAGCTTACTTAAACGCTGAGCTTCGTCCTTGGGGTGCAAGCGAAAACGTATTCGCAAAAAGCCTCTATGTGGCAGCGGGTGTGGGTTACATCGATAACTCTTATGACCTAGATCGTCGCGTTGAACCTGGTCGTAATTTCTCTGTGAATAAAAACGACTTTCAAGCGACTCCAGACGGCGTGCATATCAACGGTAAAATGAATTACGAAAATGATATCGCACCTTACTTAGGTCTAGGTATCGCACCAAAGATCAATAAAAACTTTGGTTTGTTTGGTGAAGTCGGTGCTTACTATACGGGTAACCCACAAGTCAACTTACAGCGCGTTTCAGGAAGTGCAACTTCTAACTTACCAGGCGTAGATCTTGAAACAGAAATCAATGCTGAAGCTGACAAAATTGCCAACAAGAGCCGCTATGAGTGGATGCCTGTTGGTAAAGTGGGCGTAAGCTTCCATTGGTAAGACCTTAGGTCTAAGCCAGCAACATAAAAAACGAGCTTCGGCTCGTTTTTTTTGTGGTTAGAAATCTATATTTTCAATGCCCTGTTCTAGATTTAAACGCTAGATTTAAGTTCTAGAGACAGGGAC
>JASLJB010000175.1 GCA_030152605.1 Acinetobacter sp.
GTGCCCACGTTAACGTGTGGTTTATTACGTTCAAACTTGGCTTTAGCCATGATGATCTTCCTCGTTTACGTCGAACATCGTCAAGACAACTCAGCATCGACATATTGCCTAAATTACCAGACACCTGATACTTAAAAAGCAGACTAAATTAGCCTGCTTTCATATCAACGTACATAAAATATTTTTTACTAAATCTGGAGCTCTTATCGAGATTTGAACTCGAGACCTCTCCCTTACCAAGGGAGTGCTCTACCACTGAGCTATAAGAGCGATAAAATCTTCGATGGAGCGGGAGACGAGGTTCGAACTCGCGACATGCAGCTTGGAAGGCTACCGCTCTACCAACTGAGCTACTCCCGCACAACGTTGGTACTTTTCCACTTGATCGAAGTTAATGGTGGTGAGAGAAGGATTCGAACCTTCGAAGCTTACGCGGCAGAGTTACAGTCTGCTCCCTTTAACCACTCGGGAATCTCACCATATCACACTTAACTTTCAGTGCAGTTCCAAACTAAAACATCTTCAAGATGGTGCCGGCACACGGATTCGAACTGTGGACCTACTGATTACAAGTCAGTTGCTCTACCAACTGAGCTATGCCGGCGTTTCTTGTGTTTTCGATGTTTCGCATCGGAACGGTGTGCAGTTTAGCAAAACTTTCAAAGCATGCAAGTGCTTTTTGAAAAAAAACCGTCAAATTCTTATAAAATCAAACCATTTGACGATAATTCAACCGCTTTGATCACTGCGCGAGCTTTTATTTGGGTTTCATTCCACTCTGAGTCGGGTTGAGAGTCCGCAACTAAGCCTGCGCCAGCCTGTACAAAGACCTTATTTTCACGAATTACACAGGTTCGAATCGCAATCGACATGTCCATTTCGCCATGCCAGCCCAAATAACCAACAGCACCGCCAAAGATACCGCGTTTGACCGGCTCCACTTCGTCGATAATTTCCATGGCACGGATTTTCGGTGCACCCGACAAGGTGCCGGCAGGGAAAGTTGCCTTAAACACATCCAGCGCATCGATACCATCTAGCACTTCACCCTGCACATTGGAGACGATATGCATCACATGTGAGTAACGCTCGATCACCATTTGATCTGTGACTTGAACTTTGCCGATTTTGGAGACGCGTCCAATATCGTTGCGGCCCAAGTCGATCAACATGATGTGTTCTGCAATTTCTTTTTCATCGGAGAGTAAGTCTTGCTCCAAGGCCAGATCTTCTTCTTTAGTGCGGCCACGCGGTCGTGTACCCGCCAAAGGTCGCACCGTCGCCACCCCCTGCTCTAAGCGCGACAAAATTTCAGGCGATGAACCCACCACATGAAAAGGCTTCTGATCGTTCAGCGTCTGCCCTTGCACCAAAAACAAATACGGGGATGGATTGAGATGGCGTAGTGCACGATAGACTTGCAGCGGATCGCCATCAAAGTCAGAGACCATGCGATGCCCTGGCACCACCTGCATCACATCACCGGCACGAATATATTCTTTTACGGTTTCGACGGTTTCTAAGAATTTCTCTTTACCGGTGAGAGAGACAAACACTGGCGCGGTATGTGGCTTCGCTTTTAAGCTGACCGGTGTTTCAAGTAAAGTTTCCAGTGCATCTAACTGTTGCTGCGCCTCTGCATAGGCTTCAGGCTGTGCGGTATCCGCATGCACGATCAAGAACAGTGTGTCTTTTAAGTTATCAAACACGATCACGGTCTTGGACAGCATCATCCAGATATCAGGTAAACCCACAGGATCATCGGTTGGGGCATTGTTCAGCTTCGGCTCGATATAGCGCACGGCATCATAGCCAAAGTAACCCACCAAGCCCCCGGTAAAATTCGGCAAGCCCGGAATTTCATCTCGATTCGGCACTTTAAACTGGGCTTGAAAGTCGCGGATAAATTCAAATGGATCTAAGCAAGGCTGCGTCTCAATGCGACCATCAGGGTTTTGTATCGTCAACAGCCCTTGGTTGCAGGAAAAGACCGTGGACTCTCCGAGACCAATGATCGAATAGCGCGCCCAGTTCTCACCGCCCTCCACCGACTCAAATAAGTAGGCTTGGGCGTGCTCTTTCAGGCGCGCAAATACCGATAACGGCGTATCAGTGTCGGCCAAACGTTGGCGGTAAACGGGAATCAGGTTATAGCCACTGGCTTGAAGTTGTTGAAACTGCTGCAAACTGGTCATGTCATGTGCTCACTTTTTTAAATGGACGATATAGATGTACTCGCTAAATTCACTAAAAATGTTTTAGCGTCGCCATCGAAAAAGTTGCACTTGATTCATTTCCTCACCTTAATACCGTTAAATTTACACACCATGACGTCAAGCAGGGTCCAGCAAAATTGCAGCGTGGACGCTTAGATCGCGAAACTGAGTGGAGCCAGATTGGCTCGACTCAGACTTGCTTGAGTTAATTAGTTAAACAGTTCCATCAAATCATCAACCACCTGTTGTGGCTGACAGTTTCGGATATCTTCGCCATGATTATATCCATAGCTGACAACAATACAATCCATTCCGGCACGGCGCGCCGCTTCTACATCATTGCTCGAATCACCGATCATCAAGCACTGATCAACGCTGACCGCATAGGTCTCGACACAGTGTAATAATGGTTTAGGATCAGGCTTACGCACCTCAAAACGATCCCCACCAATCACATCCGCAAAATAATCGCTCAGTTGCAGTTGATCCAAGATTTTACGTGCCGGCAGCTCAGGCTTATTGGTCACACAGACCAAGGTCTTGTTATTGGCTTTGCCCCACTGCAAGAATGCTTCTATACCGTGAAAAATTTTAGTTTCCACACAAGGCTCAGCATTATAAATTTTTAAAAAGGTGCTGAGTAATTGCTGCTGCAACTCAGGTTGTACCTCACCTTTAAGATACTGCAAGGTACTTTGACAGAACAATGCCGTGCCTTTGCCGATCCAAACCCGCACTTGTGCTTCGGTGACACTCGGCAAGCCCAACTCCGCCAAGCTCAAATTCATCGCGCGATACAGGTCAAACGCGGAGTCAACCAAAGTCCCATCCAAATCAAATAAGATGACTTGTCGTTGTGCTAATTTCGCAATCGCCATGAATTTCCCCATTTATACTGCATAAAAAATAAAGGTATGCGATCGCATACCTTCACATTGTGCGATTGACGCATGCATATGCACGTCACAATCGCCTCTTGGTTTTATACACAATTATTTCAAAAATAACCACGCCATCACAGCCAAAATCACCAAGACAATGATCGTGATCAAGCCCACCGAAGCATTCTTCTTCTCTTCGAGGTTTGGCTTCGCACTTTGCGGTTCAACATGCGGCTGCACAGATTCGGCTGCGGCTTTCTCTGCCAATTCACGATTTTCAGGAATCGGTGCAGGCTTAGGAATCGCCACATGCGCCGGTGTACCCTCTTTGCTGAGTTCAGTGCCGGCAGCACGTTCAGCCACATCTGGCATGCCTTGTTCACTCATCTGCTGAGCTGCACTGGTTTGCGCAGGGACAGGTTCCGGCGCAACCACTTCAGCATCAGCCTGCACCACAGGTTCAGCGACTTCGGCTTTGGCCTCAAGCACAGGCTCAGCGACTACAACTTTAGCTTCAACCACAGGCTCAGCGACTACAACTTTAGCTTCAACCACAGGCTCGGCGACTGCAACTTTAGCTTCAACCACAGGCTCGGCGACTGCAGACGGAGTAACGTCTTGCTCAACGACAGCAGGCTGAGGATCATTGAGATGCGCTGAACAGGCCACCGCCTCAGACGGTTGTGTAATCGGCTGATCCGCAACTGCTGCAACAGGTGTCGTTTCAGCAGCAGCCATCATGTTGACTTCAGTTTGCTCAAACATCACCACAAAAGGCAAGGTTGCAAAAGCAATGGTATCCCCATCTTGCAACAAGGTTTCTTCAACAATACGTATGTTATTGACGAAAGTACCATTAGAAGAATTTAAATCCTGTAAGTAAAGCGCCTGATCTTTCAACAAAAAAGCGGCATGTCGACGTGAAATCTCGCCGAACTGCAACACGATATTTGCATCTTGATGTCGACCAACCAACATATCTCGATCGATCAGAATATCTTGCCCACCCAATTCGCTGTTAATCGCTTGTATTTTCCAAGTCATGATGATTTTCTCATTCTAGTTCGGGCTCAGTTTAGCATGACCACTCGATCTGGATAAATCCATCCGCAGTGCAACACCGATTAAGGTGCTGAACGGATCGTCGTAGTCGTCACGGTGTTTTTGGTTTTCTGCACATCTTGGCGCGGCTGCGGCGTGGCAGGCGGCAACGCTTGCTGCTGAATCACTGGCTCAATCGCAACGGGCGTGGTCACTGCCGCTGGCTGCTGCGCACCTCCCGAAGGCACCTGCTGATAAGGGCTTGGCTTGCTGCTGCCTTGCGGTGTGATCGGTGCAGTTTGGATCGGCAGTCGTTGCTGATAAATATCTTCCATTTTCTCAGGGAGTTTAGAGAAACTACCATCTTTATCCATCGCCAACTGTAAGCTATACAGTTGATCATAGCGTTGCTGACCGATTTTACGCATGTTTTCATTATCCCCCACGATGGTCGGATGAATGAAGACCAATAGATTGCGTTTTTCTGCAGACTTATTGTCGGAACGGAATAGACGCCCCACCCCAGGAATCGCGCCTAAAAATGGCACAGACTCACGACCACTGGCAGAGTTGTCTTCGATTAATCCCCCTAAGACCACCGTTTCACCATGATCTGCGATCACCGAGGTTTTAATCGCACGTTTACTGGTGACCAAATCGGTGGCCTGACCTTTATTGGCCTGTACCGCAGAAACTTCTTGCTCCACCTCCAAACGTACCGAACCGCCTTCACCAATATGCGGAATCACCTTAAGCGTGACACCGACATCTTTACGTTCGACCGTGGTGTAGGGATTGACCCCAGTCGCACCCGAAGTTACCGAACCGGTAATAAAAGGCACGTTCTGCCCCACGACGATATAAGCTTCTTCGTTATCCATGGTCACGATCGATGGCGTCGAGAGTAGGTTGGATTTGGTATTGGATTTCAATGCTTGAATCAAGGCACCATACAGTTCGCGCGAACCATTGGCACCCTCACGATAATGCCCCACACCAATGGCAGAGCCGACTCGATTGCCACTGCCTTGCATGGCCGCACCGGCACCAGCCGATCCCCCCTTTAAGAATCCAGCCGCCAAGTCCACCAAACTGGTGCCGACATTGGAGAAGTTGATCAGCCCAATCCCATTACTAAGGTTGCCCAAGGCCCATTGCACGCCCAGTTGATCGGCATCACTACCGGCGACTTCGATGATCGCAGCTTCAATCATGACTTGCTGACGTCGGACATCAAGCTGTTGAATCGCGGCATCAATTTCACGCATCAATTGCGGATCGGCTTTGACCACCAAAGCATTCTGGCTCGTATCTGCAATAATACTCACGCCATTGCCATTAAAACTGGTGACATTGTTTTGCGTGTTGCGATTTGATCCACCCAGATTAATTCCTGGGGTCGAGATATTCGACGAACCACTACTGCCCGATCCAGACGCGCCTTTATTGCCAATCAAATTATTAATGTTGTTCTGACTTGCGCTTTGTCCACCCGAGGCGCTATCAGCGCTACTTTCAACCGCTTGGCCAGTGACCAAGCCTTGTAA
>JASLJB010000193.1 GCA_030152605.1 Acinetobacter sp.
TGGAGAATACGCTAGATGAATATTCTCCACATGTATTCGATCAACATATCTCAATCAAATTACAGCTCATCAAACGCTTCCATGACTCGGGTCGAATACACCAATGCCGCGCCAGCATTCAAGGCGATCGCGGTGCCTAGCGCTTCGGCAACTTCCTCTTGGGTGGCACCGGCTTTTTTTGCCGCCGTGACATGCGCAGAAATACAGCCATCGCAACGCGTGGTCACGGCCACCGCCAATGCAATCAACTCATGGGTTTTATCATCAAGGACTTTGTTGGCCTTGGTCGCCGCATCCAGTTGATGCACGGCGCTTGCCACAGGTGCGTTAAACTTGGCAAAACGCCCCACACCTTTGACTAGATTCTGTAATCGCTTGGTCCACTCATGTTCCATTTTAAACTCCGTCTTAGAAACAAACCTGTTATAGGTAAATTCAACATAGAGTTTGTCAGGTTGCGTTAAGGTAGGTGGTGAAATTTTGTTTAGCACGAAACTTAATTTACATCCCGCAATGACCACTCAATCACATACGCAAATATCCCCAATGTGATCATCGCCCTACTGATCAGGCTGAATCACCTTGCTTTGATTTTCTATTTGGGTGGGATGGGTGCTCGCGATCTGCCAGATGCGGTAACTTACCTGAATATCTTGGGGTGCATATACGATGATGGGCGCATGGCTGTGATATGGCAGCATGGATGCTCCAGATAAGTTCACAGCAACATCAGCGAGATAGCGTATATGAGGACAGCCCATCAATGTTGAAATATAGTGCCCTGTTTTTCCAATTTGATAATAAACGCGGCTGCCATTCTGAACGTACTTGGTACTTACATCAGCACTAAAGCTACCCCGATTACAATCTTTCATATGCTGCTTGGTCGCAATAATCTCAACTTTTAATCGCTGCTCATTGGCTTGTGGATCAAGCCAAATCACATGGCGATTGAGGTCAGGCGTGACTTTGGGGTAGACCGAGAGATCAAGGCTGTGACGCGCTGGCGTCTGCATCGTATTCGCTGTAGCTTGAGGGACTTGCGCCTGTGCGCTCGACATCAATAGAGCGCTGTAGCATAGCGCCAAAACAGCTAGATTTTTATTTAGGGTCATTATATTTAAGCCTCAGGATTTATTTTTAATGCAGCGCCAAATCAAGCAGCAGACTGCCTCTTACCGTTCGTGAAAATATTTTAAGTGATCGATAAAGATTTTAATCCGTCCAACAGTTAAATATCGAATTGATCAATATACACTGTGGTAGTAAGGTATCGGATAAAATCACAGAAAATAAAATAATAATCCAAGATCTGAGTAAAATCATAGCACTAAAGATTTGAAATAATATCATCTCAGCTTTGAACAATATCCAGCCTGTTCATCCGCACATAAACCCACACAACACGCGTATAACACCCCTAAAGCCAGCCAATAAAAGGTTCATGATCAGTATTCATTCAATAAAGATAAGGAAAGATCATGACAACGCTAACTTCAGGTTTTAAAGCCTTCGTAGATAAAACCAATCAAACTGCGAAAAATATTATGCATCCTGCACAGCCACATCTTGAACAAGATCGTGTTGAACCCGACTACAATCAACCGCAAAGCAATCCCAACAATGATCAAAAAGATAAAGAGCGCACCACCCCGATCACACCCGAAGCCCCTCAACCTAAATAATCTTCGTTTCAACTTTAATCATGCTGGCCTCCAATTAAATTAAGCCGATTAAAATAGGCAAAAGCCCACAATCACTGTGGGCTTTTGCCTGAGAGGCTGTTGAAGTTTCACGCGACGATAGCGACGGTATAAGTTTATCGGGTCTGTATATATTTAATTGGGGCGGGGATTATTCAGCTGGATCAATTGGCTTTATAGTACGGCCTCATTATTCATCTGCTGGCCCACCCATTCGATAAATTCGACTTTATTTAAAAACTTGGGCGCATTTCGAATATTAATACTGCTTAATTCACCAAACTTTCCTTTAAATTTATGTGGGAACTCAAAGCCAAACTCTCGATCACAGCCTTGATGAATAGAAGCGAAGAATTCAATTAAAATGTCTTTTTCGCTTTTGTTTTCGAAGTTGGGACGTTCTTTTATAAATTCATATATTTGATAAAGTGTAGTGCGAGCATTGTTGATCATTAAAATAACTCTACTTATGTTTAATTTTACGGTAATTATACACTTTATTTTAGACCCGCTTAGTCATCTCAGGACATTAAACACAGTAAAGATCACATTGCCGTCCGATAAAGATAAGCCCGGTAGTATTCATGATGCAATTCGGTTTTTTGATGTAATTTAAGAAAAATGTGCCAGGGTCTGTTGTAAATATCCAGTGATCTCATCGTCTTAACAACGCGATCATTTCCAAAGCGGTTAAAAAACCAATTTCACCTTACAAATCAATATATTGATAATAATTTTTATTTTCAATGCTTGTGCCATTGCATATAAATCACACTGATCATAAATTACATCCTCAACAACAAAAAACACCGCATGGAGCGTAGCAATGTCATATAAAAATCGTTGGGAAAGCGTAGATGTCACATTTGAAGATGGAATTGCCTGGGTCTGCCTCAATCGCCCGGAAAAAAAGAATGCCATGAGCCCGACCCTGAATAAGGACATGATCGATGTGCTCGAAACTCTGGAGTTAGATCCGGAGGCAAAAGTTGTGGTACTCACCGGCGCTGGGGATGCATGGACTGCGGGGATGGATTTAAAAGAATATTTCCGTGAAGTGGATAGCCAACCTGAGATTTTCCAAGAACGTATTCGTCGTGACGCCTGCCGTTGGCAATGGCAGTTGCTGCGTATGTATGCCAAACCCACGATCGCCATGGTCAATGGCTGGTGTTTTGGCGGCGGCTTTTCACCCTTGGTTGCCTGTGATTTGGCGATCGCTGCGGATGAAGCCACCTTTGGTCTCTCCGAGATTAACTGGGGAATCCCGCCGGGCAATCTGGTCAGTAAAGCCATGGCCGATACCGTGGGTCATCGGACTGCCCTGTATTACATCATGACTGGAAAAACCTTTACGGGTCAGGAGGCTGAACGTATGGGGCTGGTCAATAAAAGTGTGCCGCTTAGCCAACTCAAAGCCGAAGTGACCGAACTGGCCAAGATCCTACTCGAAAAAAATCCGGTGGTGTTACGCACGGCGAAAAATGGCTTTAAGCGTTGTCGTGAACTGACCTGGGATCAAAATGAAGATTATCTATATGCCAAATTGGATCAATGTAATCACCGCGACAGCGAAGGTGGTCGCCAACAAGGTTTAAGCCAATTTTTAGATGAGAAATCGATCAAACCGGGACTGCAAAGTTATAAGCGGGTCGACTAAGCATTTGGCTGCGCATGGATCATGCGTATCTCATGCGCAGTTTTAACGGATCACCGAATTCATTGATGAATTGTCTAGAGATCCTGATGATTTACAAGAAAGATTTACAATTCAATTTTCTCATTTTGAGTGTTTATTTTGGCGATGTAAGGAAACAGCAGCTATGCAAACAGTACAACTCCTGATCCACGGCAAGTCCGTCGATTCAAGTAATGCCAAGTTTTTTGAGCGCATCAGCCCCGTAGATGGCACAGTCGCCTCGGTCAGTGCTGCCGCAACCGTCGAGGATGTCGATCACGCGATCGAATCAGCACATCGTGCTTTTCCAATCTGGTCGGCACGCTCTCCGACCGAAAGACGGCAATGCTTGCTCAAAGCCGCAGACTTGATGGAGCAACAGCGTGAACAGTTTATTGAAATCGGCATGCGCGAAACCGGTTCAACCGCAAGTTGGTATGGCTTTAATGTGCACTTGGCCAGCAATATGTTACGTGAAGCGGCGGCCATGACCACGCAAATTGATGGCAGTCTGATTCCCTCCGATGTGCCGGGCAATCTGGCCATGGGCATGCGCGTACCTTGTGGCGTGATCGTCGGGATGGCGCCGTGGAATGCACCGGTGATCTTGGCCACGCGCGCCATCGCCATGCCACTGGCCTGCGGTAATACCGTGGTGCTGAAAGCTTCCGAAGCCTGCCCTGCCACCCATCGCCTGATCGGGGAAATCCTCACCCAAGCCGGTTTGGGCGATGGCGTGGTTAATGTCATCACCCACGATGCCGCAGATGCACCGCAGATCGTTGAACGCTTGATCTCGCATCCGCTGAGTAAACGTATTAATTTTACCGGCTCAACCCATGTCGGCAAGATCGTCGCCGCCACTGCCGCGATCTATTTAAAACCAGTGCTGCTGGAACTTGGGGGCAAAGCCCCGGTCGTGGTCTTGGATCAAGCCAATCTCGATGCAGCAGTTGAAGCGATCGCCTTTGGCGCATTCTTTAACCAAGGCCAGATCTGTATGTCGACTGAACGGGTCTTGGTGGATGAGCGCATTGCCGATGCATTGATCGAGAAACTGATCCAAAAAACCCAAAGTTTGGTCGCTGCACATCCAAGCCAGCATCAAGCCACCCTAGGCCTACTGGAAAGTAAACGTAGCGCAGAACGAATCCGTGCCTTGCTTGAAGATGCACGTGATCAAGGGGCTTATTTACCACTGGGCATACAGATCCAAGACACCCTAATGCAACCGACCCTGATCATCGATGTCAATCGTGACATGCGCCTATATCGAGAAGAGTCCTTTGCGCCCTTGTGCACCGTACAACGCTTTAGTAGCGAGGATGAGGCGGTGGCGCTGGCCAATGACAGTGAGTTTGGCTTATCGTCCGCGGTGTTTAGTCAAGATCTGGCCCAGGCCTTGCGCGTTGCCAAGCGCATCGAAAGCGGAATTTGCCATATCAACGGCGCCACGGTACACGATGAGGCACAAATGCCGTTTGGTGGGGTCAAACAAAGTGGCTATGGTCGTTTTGGCAGCAAAATGGCGGTGGCTGAATTTACCGAACTCCGCTGGATCACGATTCAAACCACAGCGCGACACTATCCCATTTAAAAGCATAGGGGCTGTTGCAGTCATCAAACAACGATAAACACCAACAGGGAGTGAGTGATATGTCGCAAGTCAAGCAAGTGAATACGCTGCAGCCAACTTGTCCACAGCGTATGGTCAAACTTGGGGGGCACGAAATTAATTTTTATACAGATCAGGGCCATCTATATATCTCACCACAGGCGCAGCTTCAACCCTACCCGCAAAAACTCACCGATCGCCTGATTCACTTTGCGCAGCTTTGCCCAGATCAGCTGTTTGTGGCAAAGCGAGATGCGCAGGGCGCATGGATCAAACTCAGTTATGCTGAAACCTTAGATCGCGCTTGGCATATCGCCCAAGCCCTTAGACAAAGAAGCATCCTGTCTGAGCAACGCCCCATCGTGATCCTATCAGGCAATGACTTAGAACATCTGTGTCTGAGCATGGCGGCGATGCTGGCCGGGATTGCATATTCTGCGATTTCACCGGCCTATTCCTTGCTCTCGCAAGACTTTAGCAAACTCAAGCATATCTTTAACTTGCTTACCCCCGGCTTGGTGTATGCCAGTGATGATCGCACTTATGCGGCTGCGATCGCGGCCTGTGCCGGAGAGATCGAAGTGGTTACTCCGACAGGGAAAATCGGGCTACACCCCTGCACTGCATTTCAACAGTTATTGGATACTCCGATCGGTGATGTGAAAGCACATTATGCTGAGATTGGCGCAGATCAAATTGCGAAGTTTTTATTTACCTCAGGCTCGACCAACATGCCCAAGGCGGTGCCAACCACGCAGCGAATGTTGTGTGCCAATCAACAAATGTTGGTTCAGACCTTTCCCGAGTTTGCACACAGCAAACCGGTTTTGGTGGACTGGCTGTCATGGCACCACACCTTTGGCGGCAGTCACAATCTCGGAATAGCGCTATATAACGGCGGCAGCCTGTATATCGATGATGGCAAACCGCTGCCGGGCAAGTTTGATGAAACGATTCGCAACCTCAAAGAAATTTCGCCCACGATCTACTTGAATGTACCCAAGGGCTGGGAGGAACTGAGCAATGCCTTAGAAGATGATGCCGCCTTGCGTGACGGTTTTTTTGCCAAGGTAAAAACCCTGTTCTTTGCCGGTGCGGCGCTGTCTGAAGCGGGCTGGAATCGTTTGGATCGTATCGCACAGGCGCATTGTGGTGAGCGGATTCGGATCATGAGTGGGCTGGGTATGACTGAAACCTCGCCCTCTTGTGTCTTTACTACGGGTCCCAAGGTCATGGCCGGATTTATTGGCTATCCGGCACCGGGTTGTGAGGTCAAGCTGACAGCGCATGCGGATAAATTGGAGTTTTGTGTGCGTGGCCCGAATGTGATGCAACACTACTGGCGCCTGCCCGCAGCACAACAGCAGCATATCTTTGATGATGAAGGTTATTTTCGGACTGGAGATGCGGTGCGCTTGGTCGATCCTCATGATCCGACCCAAGGCCTGATGTATGACGGTCGGATCGCCGAAGACTTTAAACTCAGTAGTGGCACCTTTGTCAATGTCGGCAGCTTGCGCAACAAAGTACTGCTGCAAGGCAATCAACTGATCCAAGATGTTTGCCTGACGGGTTCTAACCTGAACTCGGTCGGCATGTTGGTATTTGCAAAACTTGAGGCCTGTGCAGCCTATGCCCAAGTCAATCTACACGATCTCAGCACCACGCAACTGCTGCAACAGCCCAAAATCCAAGACTGGTTTAAGGCCTTTCTGATCCATTTAAATCAGGATGCGTCGGGCAGTTCAACGCGCATTAACAAGTTGTATTTAATGACCGAGTTGCCCAATCTAGATGCCGGTGAGATCACCGATAAGGGCAATTTAAATCAAAATCGCATTCAACACAGACGCGCTGCCTTGATCGAAGAACTGTACTCAGCGTCGCAGTTGCAGCCTTTGATTATTCGGATGTCTTCAGCATGATCTCCCGTCAGTTAATCTTTTTGAAGTGAATTTCCATGATGTTTTTATGAAAATGACTTCAACATCAAGCCCTTGCTTTAAATCCATCCCCTTGCGCAGCAGTGCTGCTCACCGTTTTTCAAGGAAGGAGCGCCTCAGAATTTAATATGGTATTGAATTCAAAGGAATTCCCCTCTTTGAAAAAGATGAGCCCTATATGGCGCAAGAGGGGAGATTTTGAGCATCAGATATTTATTTTATAAAATAAAAATAACATCCTAGAATATACTTTAGTGTTATGCATTAAAATACCGACCATCAACATTAAAATAAAATATGTGCCTATAATATACAGTCATCGATTAAATAGGTGTTTGAACACTTATTTTTGCCACAGGGTTGGGATATTTTAAGCTCAACCTGAGGCTAAAATATTTAGAATTAACTACGGGGTTTGACGAAGATGACGTGGGAATTGCTTGATGCTCAAAAGTTTAATGGGGATCGCTACGATTTATATGCAAAAAATAAGAATGTAGATGCGAGTTTTATGATTCGGGTCAATGGTATAGAGCTGATGAATAGCGAGCAGGCCAGATCTGAATATATCTTGGGACAGTTAGCGATTGATCACTGTCAGCAGCAACAAGGGCGATTGCTGATTGGTGGGCTCGGTATTGGCTTTACCCTGAAACAGATATTAAATCAGAATAAACAGCATCAGAAAAATATTAATATCACCGTTTCAGAAATATCACCGATTATACGAGATTGGTTTTCTGAATATTTTATGCAGTGTTTGGATATTGAATTAGAGCGCGTGGATATTATCATTGATGATGTATTTAATGTGATTCAAGAGAATAGATACGATGTGATGTGTTTAGATGTGGATAATGGGCCGTCTTATTTATCTTTGGATCATAATAAAAACCTCTATACCGAAGCTGGACTTAAAGTCATCTTTCAGCATTTAACTGAACAGGGCGTTTGCCTGATTTGGTCGGCCTATCAAGAAGCCGCCTTGATCCGACTTGCCACGCAGGTGGGCTTTGTGGTTGAGGAAATCCCAGTACCTTTGAGCGATGTCAGTCACTTCTACGAGCAGTATATTTACAAATTGAGTAAGTCGCCGGACGCGCAGCAAAGCAGGCACTGAGAGCAGATGCGATCCTTGAATATTGTGTGCGTATAGCACTGTGGCGGCAGGACGCCGCCATGAGCAGATACCGATTTGTATCCAGCGTTGGGTCATATCTAATAGCTTAGGCTATTCATAGGTTTCGTATCCAACGTTGATAAATATCTAATAGCTTAGGCTATTTATGAATTCGGTATTTTAGGACCTGCATCCCCCCTGTTTAAATATCAAAAAATACAGTCTCCCGATCACCTTGAATATAAATATCAAATCGGTATACCGTGGTGCCGCTGCCTGGTTGCCGTTTGGCGATCAGGGTCTGGCGCCGTGGTACCCATTCGATTGAATTTAAAATCGGGTCCTGCGCATTGGCCTCAGCTTCATCCTCAAAATACAGTCGGGTGTGTAAACCAATATTGATACCACGTGCAAACACCATCACATTGATATGTGGTGCTTGTCGCATCCCCTGACGACCGGCAACCGCACCGGGTTTTAAGCTGTCAAAATGCCAAATCCCAGTGTCAAAGTCGGCCCCGGCTCGGCCCCAACCTTGAAAGCACGGATCGGCCAAGTCGGCTTGTGGATCTGCGGCACTCGGATAAATACCTTGGGCATCGGCCTGCCAAATCTCAAGTAAAACATCGCGTAAAGGCAGACCCAAGCCATCGAGCACCTGTCCCTCGATCCGGATGTATTCTCCTGCTGGTTGTTGTTTGACTAAGTTGTTATCAAAATTTTCTGCAAAGACCTCAATCCCGGCCTGCTTGGGCAATAAACCAATATGCACATAGGGCCCACCGGTTTGCGATGGGGTTTCATGTAATAACTCAAAATGATGCTGATTCATGTGGTCACTCCCATAATTTAACCCGCTCAGTGGGCGGAGTTCGGATAGAAATCATTTTCAAAATACGTCACTCGACGACCACGCAGGGTGATGTCAAAGCGATAACAACGACTATCCGCCTCGATAAAGTTAGTTTTGTCCTCTAGCGCAATTAAGGCACGGCGCTGTTGCTCCGTCGGTACGGTTTTTAAAATCGGGCAGCTGTCGATCAAAGGATCACCCTCAAAATAAAACTGCGAAATCAAACGCTGGGCCCAACCCTCTGCGATCAGAGAAAAATGAATATGTGCCGGTCGCCATTCATTGATGCGGTTGCGCCACGGATAAGGCCCGGGCTTGATCGTGCGGAAAATATAAAAACCATACGCATCGGTCAGGGTTCGCCCGCAGCCGCCAAAGTTCGGGTCCAAGGCGCCCATATATTGATCGTTGGGATGGCGGTAACGCCCAGATGCATTGGCCTGCCAGACTTCAATCAGGGCATTTTTCACTGGCCGACCAAACTGATCACGCACATAACCATGTACCATGATCCGCTCTCCGATCGGCAAAGCCGTTGTGGCGCTATTTAAAATTAAGTCGTTATCTTTGAGCCCCAATTGCTGGGCTGAAAAATGTGGTGCCGTGACTTCAGACAGTGTTTCTGCGATCGATATCAATGCATTGCGCGGTGATCGCAGCACGCTGGTTTTATAGCCTGGGGTATACGCCGCAGGGTGATCGTCGCTATTGCGCTGTGCGTAAGTGCCCCATTGCGCTTGGGTCATGGTGATTCTCCTTGTGCTGTAATTTTTGTTTTAAGCGATGGACTACTGACTACTGATTGATCGGCGGTGCAGACTGCTGCTGCAAAATCTCCTCGGCCATGTGCATCGCGGCATTGGCAGCTGGCAATCCGGCATACAATGCACAGTGGATCATGAGTTCCTTGAGATCTTCACGAGTCACGCCATTGTTGAAACCGGCACGCAAATGCATGCGCAGTTCATCATTGCGTCCAAGGGCCAGTAAAATCGCAATCGTGACCAAGCTGCGACTGTGCCGACTCATGCCCGGACGCGACCAGACCTCCCCCCAAGCAAAACGGGTAATTAAATCTTGGAAGTCAGTATTAAAGTCATTTAAATGTTGCAATGCATGGCTTACATGCGCCTCACCCAACACCTCACGGCGCAGCGCCAAACCTTGCTCATAACGTTGTAAATCATCCATTTCACATCGTCCTTGTTTGATATTTTTATTCATTCATCCTTGGCCTGTGCCGCCTGCCAGACCAGTGCTTGCGCCAATACCGCATCGATTTGTTGTTGGATATTGCCAAGATAGGCATTGGGCAGGAAACATGCTGCAAGGGTTTGCTCAGAAAAGTGCGCGCTGAGTTGTGGCAGTTCCAGTACCACATCCAACAAATGCCGCTGTTCCGCCACGGCGCGTTGGCAGGCGAGCTTGATGCATTGATGTGCATTTAAGCGTCCCATCGGCTCCGCCAAGACCATCATCAACGCCTCCGCCATGATCAAGCCCTGCGTGGTATCCAGATTGTGCTGCATCTGTTCGGGATAAACCGTTAAGCCGGTTAAAACCTCGACACTCTTTGCCAATGCACCGGCGCTCAATTGAAAAATTTCCGGCAGGATCAACCACTCTGCATGCCAACCGCCCAAACCCCGCTCATGTTCTTGCAACATACTTTGATACAGGCTCGACATCAGGCCAGGCACACGATGCGCGGCAGCCAGCACCGATGCGGCTGCAACGGGATTGCGCTTATGCGGCATGGTCGATGAGCCACCCCGCCCTTGCTGGGTGGGCTCGGAGAGTTCCGCGATTTCGGTTTGCATCATCAACGACCAATCGCGGGCCATCTTGCCAAGATTGCCCACCAACAATGCCAGCATGCCCGCCACCTCAACCACACGATCGCGCTCGGCATGCCAACTACAATCCGGCACATTCAAATCCAACGCTGCGGCAAAGGCCGTCAGCACCGCACTGCCCTGATCGCCCATCGCCGCCAATGATCCAGTTGCGCCGCCCAATTGTGCGCACAGCACTCGGCTCTTGAGTTGTTGCAGCCGATCTAAATCACGTTTTAAAGCACTGGCCCAACGTGCGGTTTTAAAACCAAACGTGATCGGCAAAGCATGTTGTAGCCAAGTGCGCCCGATCATCAGCTGATGGCGATAGTCTTGGGTCAGTTGAATCGCAGCCAGATAGGCCTGTTGCAGAGACTGCTCCAGCAACACCAAGCCGGCACGGATCTGCAAAATACAGGCACTATCAATCACATCCTGACTGGTCGCCCCCCAGTGCACATAGCCTGCCGCGTGCTGATCGCACTTTGCCACGGCATCGGTCAATTGCTTGACTAGCGGAATCGCCAGATTGCCCGCCAAGCCTGCCGCCGCGGCCAGTTGTGCCTGATCCAAACAGTCAATGCCTTGTTGCTCAACCACCTCCGCAATCACCTTTGCTGCCGAGGTTGGAATCACACCGACCTGCGCTTGGGCCTTGGCCAAAGCCACTTCCACCTGCAACATGTAACGCAGCAATTGTGCATCGCTAAACAGCGCTACAATATCGTCTTGGTAAAAAATTTGCTTATACATACGAGACATCAAATGTTTATCCTTAAACCGCTTGAATTGGGTCTGTCGCTCTTTCTATTGAGCTTTCTATCTAGCTTTATATCTCTTGAGCTTTCTATTGAACTTTTTATTCAACCCTCTATTTAATCCAGTTAGAGAAAATAATCTAGTCACCCAAGACCACGATCTTCGCCCTACGCCAGTCAGCAAATACGCCCAATCATTTAACGCGTTCAACAACAGCGTAGACCTGTGCCAAGCAGCGCAATCTCCTATGGCGCATGGCGTTACAAATTTGTTCAATGCTTCGGCAAAAGCCGATAGTCGCCCATCACCGCCGCATATACACTCCTTACTTGAGATACAAAAAACTTAAAACAACAACAATACTCACCCCAATCTACACGGAGGTCTATCGATGTCTTCAGTACTCGATATAAAAAACAAAATGGATCAACAACCGATGAGTCGTTACCAATGGCTGATCGTCACAATGTGTTTATTTTTATTCGTCATTGATGGTTTTGACTTTATGGTGATGGCCTATGTCGCCAGTTCAGTCGGTGCAGAATTTTCCCTCAATGCCACCCAGATCGGCACCTTACTCAGTAGCGGCTTAATCGGCATGACTTTTGGCTCCTTACTGATCGCCCCACTGGCTGATAAAATTGGTCGTAAAAATCTGGTTCTGATCAGCTTAGCCCTGTGTGCGGGCAGCATGTTAGGCGCCGCCTATACCCATGCTTTGCTTGACCTCAGCATCTGCCGCTTTATCACCGGGATCGGGATCGGCGGCATACAAATCAGCTGCATGATCCTCTCCACCGAATATTCCTCCAAGCGGTTAAAAAGCATGTCCGTGGGCATCCTCTCCGCCGGCTATGGATTTGGCGCCACCCTCGGCGGCATCTTGGCGATCTATCTGATCGGCGGCTTTGGTTGGCGCTATGTGTTTTTATTTGGTGGCATCGCGACCTTACTGGCCTTGCTCTTGAGCATGATGTATTTACCAGAATCCATCGACTACCTGCTCTACAAGCAACCGAAACAAGCGCTTGAGAAGCTCAATAAGATTATGAGCCGTATGCATTATCCACGCCTTGCCAGCCTGAGCCCAGCACCACGACAACAACACAAAACTCAGGGTGCGGTCAGAACCATCTTCAATCAAAAATATTTTCTGCAAACCCTGCTGCTGTGGTTTTCGATGTTTTTTATCTTGTTTGGTTTTTACTTTGTTATGGGCTGGACACCGAAAATCTTTTCGCTACTCGGCGCAGGTGCCACCCAGCAATCTGGGGTTACGGTGGGAATGATGATCAATGCCGGCGGCATGATTGGCTGTATCGGTTTTGGCCTGATCTGTACCAAGTTTCGCCTGTTCAATGTGCATGTGGTTTTCCTGGCTGCCACCGCACTCTCAGTTTTAATGTTGGTGAATGCCACCGCCTCAATCAGCTTGCTGATCATGGCCGCCATCATCTTGGGCCTGTTTATTAATGGTTGTTTGGCGGGGATTTATTCGATTTCCACCGGCATCTATCAAGCCAATGTGCGCTCTACAGGGATGGGCTTTGCCACCGGCATTGGACGCTTGGGCGGGATCTCATCACCGATTATTGCTGGGTATTTCTTGGATCAAGGCATGCCACCTTTGCAACTCTACGCCATGGTCAGTTTGATCTTTGTCATCGCCGCGATCGGCATCTATGTACTCGGCAAAGTCAATAACCGTAAAGAAGCCCTCGACTTGGTCAATCAAGGTCAAGGCACTGCACAACACGGTTAAAACCACCACGACCGTAAACTTTTAAAACAGTAGAACTTTAAAAACAGTAAAACTTTAAAAATAGAAATCATGAAAGGAAGATGCCGAATGTATATTAAAAATTGTTGGTATGTCGCAGCATGGTCAGATGAAGTCAGCGCAGATCAATTATTTTCACGCACCATTTTAAATATGCCGATTTTATTATGGCGCGATCGCCAAGGGCAGATTCATGCCATGCTCGATCGTTGCTGTCATCGGCATGCGCCCTTATCCTTGGGCAAGAAAGTCGATGATTGCATCCAGTGTAATTATCATGGTCTGGTGTTTAATTCGCAGGGACAATGCGTCAGTGCACCGGTGGAAAGTAATCTGAGTCTTTTTCGGGTAAAAACCTTTGCGGTGCATGAGATCAATCAATGGATCTGGATTTGGATGGGAGATCCTGCGCAAGCAGATCCCAATCAAATCCCCAATATCTGGTGGTATGCGCATCCCGACTGGGCCTATAAACCGAATGGCTATTTAAAGGTCGCGGCGCATTATCTACTTATCGCCGACAATTTACTGGACTTCTCACATCTGCCATTTGTGCATCCAAGTACTTTGGGGGGTTCGGCGGATTATGCCAGTATATTACCGAGCGTCAAACGGCATGAACATGGTATTCGGCTAGAGAAAATGATCAAGAAAACCCAACCACCGGGTTATTCCAAACATTATAGCGACTACCCTGAAGGGGCTTTGGTGGATCGTTGGATGTATTATGACTTTTTAATTCCGGGTATTTTATTACTCGACGTGGGCATGTTTCTCTCGGACACTGGCAGTTATGAGCACAAACCAGAAAATGCGCTTTCATTTTTAAGTGCTCAGGCGATCACCCCTGAAAATGAACAATCCACGCATTATTTCTTTGCCCAAGCGCGGGATTTTGCGTTGGATCGCGATGCGGTGTCTGAGGAGATTTATCAGGGCATCCTCAAAGCCTTCCATGAAGATATCGAGATGATACTCGGTCAACAGAAGAATATTAATCTCGACCCCACCATGAAAGCGCAACCCTTTAGTGTCGATTCGGCCTTGGCGCAATTCCGCTGGTTAATCGATAAACGACTGGTGGCGGAGCAGCCTACTCATAATCCAACAACACCGTGGCCTGCGCCTTGACATATCCTGCGCTTGGATTAGGCCCAGTACGATACAGTCGCGCTTTTAAGGCTTTGCGATAGGTCGGTGCTGCTGAACCATCTGTGGGTAAAAAGGGTGCTCTGCTTCCAATCATCAAGGGCTGATCTTTATCCGTGAGCAATTGCACCCCGACATCTGTCGCTGCACTCGATAATGTCGGTAGATTCAGTAGTACACCATCTTTGTTCACCCACGAAGGAGTAAAGGCATCGGTAATTCTTGCATAAATCGCTTTACTGGGGAGGGCCTCACAGTGAAACTCAACCTTAAAGTCTTGGCTATTTGCAACAGTATTCGACTTTAACTGCCCCACGTTGGCGGTGCCCAAATCCACATTAATATCGCGCATGGTACAGGTTGGAATTTTAATCTTCATATTTAACTGCAAATACATTGGCACTACGCGCTCATCGAGCTTATTCGAGGATTGGGTATTTCTTGACTGCCTTTTGATCGTCAATTCGCCTATTTTTATTCTCAGCGGTTCTTGGTTTATTTCAGTCACCACTTTACTCGTGGGTGAGGTCACAAATTTTAACGTCGCAATTAACTGATAAAGACTTAAACCAAAACTCTGAATACCTGTCCCCTTCGCACCAGAAAAATATTCTTCCCCTCCAACGACCACTATACCGCCTATGGGTGAGCCGGGTAAAATTGGATAGTCGGTCTTCTGCTGCAGCACAAAAATTTCTTTTGCACCGTCAGCGGCATCTTTAAATCCAAAGGCAATCTCTAAATTCTGTTCTAACCAAGCTTTCGTTTCAGGGCTAAAACCACTTTGATTCAATTTAAGATCTACACGAAAAGGACTATTGCTGCTGAATTCGCCCTGAGATGCATTAAATACTGCACGTGCATTTACGTTGGGGAGACATCCACTAAACAGCTGTTCCCGCTTAGTAGCAGGTACAGAAGATTGTCCTTCATAGTTTTTGACGTCAAAATTCAGGTCATAATTTAACTCTGTAGCCGCCTGTGTGCAGACAGCACTCACATGTGTCGCGGTTCCACAAGCAACCACACCGAGAAGAAGCATCCATTTCATGGCTTAGTTACACTCCAGATTAATAATTTTAAAGTGCTCATTTTTATCTACAATGAGTTGGTCTTGTTGTAATGGCTGAATCACACAACGTTCATGCTCAGCACTGCCCCAACGCAACGTACTCTGCTGTAATAAAGGTGCTGTTTGCTGTGCGATTAACTGTCCCCCTGCGCCAACCACACCGATATTTTGCTGATCGTGGCCGATCAATTGACTGCCCAACGCTGCGGCCCGCTGTTGATAACGAATCCTTAAAATCACGTTACTGGCATGCTCGGCTTCAAATACCGCCATTTGAGAACTGTACTTTCGTGGAATCACTTGCGATTGGTTAGACAACAATGAAATATTGCCATCAAGGTCTTCAGGGTTAATCGTGATTCGATTAATCGCATAGGCTGACGCATTGGATTGCACCGCATTACCAAAGCGATCCAGTTTCACGCCCCAGGCATTATCGACCTTGGCACCTTGCCCACCATCCACGTGCACGATGGTAAAGGTATCCGCCAATGCGTTGACTGGGGTAATCCCATAACGATGCGCAACCACGGCACCACTGGCAGAGAGTGAGTACTGCGTATGATCATGGATCGACAAGGTGCTGCCTAAACGGACTTGCGGTAATAAATAATTCAGGTTGCCATAAAAGGCCGGATCATCACTGCCATTTTTAGACAGACCCATTCCAAAATTTAATTTATTGTCTTGATCTAAACTACCAGAAACACTGAAGTTGGCATTGGTCTGTGAATCTTGATCGCGATTTATACTACCGTTGGCATATAATCCACGCGATGAACGCCAATCCAAGGGCATGGAAAATGACACATAGATATTATCGCCTTGATTACGGTCACGCTCACTATAATCGGTGCGGGTATAGCCAATGCGATAACTGAGTTTTTCCCAAATATTACTGTAGCCAAAATTGTATTGGTAATAGTTCTGGTCATTGTCCCAATATTTATTTTTAGAAACACTGAAATTCAGTCCACCCCATTTCCGGTTTTCAAATTGTTTGCTGATACTTAAGCCGATATTTTCTTGCAAATTATAGTTGTAATAGAAATTATCTCGTTCACTGTCGCTGAGTTCATTAAAATGCTGCTGATAGAAAAATGAAGAGGTACTTAAATAATCTTGGTCATAGCGTCTATAGTCAGCACTGAGGTTAAAGCCCTGTGGCAACCAGGCATAGCGATAATTCAAGCCATATTGATAACCGCTATAGTTTTTGCCATATAAATCGGCATCTGTCATTTCGGTTTTAATGGTCATGCCCCCGATCGGGGTATTCAGTGCGACGGCAAGTAAAGCTGCATGATAGTCTTTGGATAAGGTCAGCCCAGAAATCAGGGTCATATTATTATTTAGACCATAGTTAAAACTGGCTTGTCCCAAGTTATCATCTATCACTTTGTTGCGTAAAAAATATCGTCCTGCGGAAACGCTATAATTATATCGACCCGCTCTGACCAGTTCTTGACTACTCTGTAGCGGTAGAATAAAGCTACGCTTCTCGCCACCGGTTTCAGTAATTTCTACTGTAATATCACCGCTGGCCAAGGTATTTACATCATTCAGCTCAAATGGACCCGCAGGTACAGTACGTTCATAAACTTTCTGTCCATTTTGGTAAATACGCACCAAAGCATTGGTATGCGCAAAGTTACGAATAATCGGCGAGTAATGGCGATCTGACCACGGCAGCATATCCTGATCAGATGCTAATTGCGCACCCACAATCGGCAAACTATCCAAATAATCGGCTTGGCTATAAAACTGGCCTAGACTTAAACGTGCCTTCAGCGGCGTGATGTCTTTATATAAAACGTTCTGGGTTGAATAATATTCATCCCAACCAAAACTGTCTGACTCAAAGGCACCGGCATGTCGAAAATACCACCCACCTAAGTTCAATCCACCGCGCAATGATAAATACTTGCTTTCATGATCCTGTTCGCGGTTATAGTTAAAGTCATAACCCACAAAAGCGGAATTGACCCCATCATTAAATAACTTGGGGTCAATATACCCCTTGGGACGATCCATACTAATCGCTTGCGGCAATGAAATCGCCAACCCCATGGTCGATTTATCAAAATCATAATAGGCGTTCGGATCTACATCTTTAATGTTCAAACATTTTTGATCTGATTTTTTTTCGATCAACGCTTGTTTAACTGCTTTTTTAAGATCCAACTTTTCAATCAGTTTATCATCCACACATAGCACCGCAGACTGGCTAGCATCTAAATGATCAAACTGGACGCTTGCATCGATATATTCCTGAGCATTAATATCCAATTTCACCAAATACTCGCCCGGTGCAATATAGTTTTGAATTTGGAAATGACTCAAATCGACATTATTTTGATTGCCAAATAAAGAGGCCGAGTTAAAAGATAAATGATTGGATAGATTCTGCGCGAGTATTTTATCCTGATCTTGCTCCAATACTTGCTGTGCATGCTGATCTGCATAACCAGAAGTACTCACCAATAAAATCAGTGAGTTTAGCAGACTCAATTTAAACTTCATGGCATCCTTACTCTTTAGAAAGCTGATATTTATTTAAAAGTCGTAATTAATTCAAAAACCATTATTTATTTTCAGGCAAGGCTTTCAAGCTATATTCAAAATCTTGTGACGCGCCCAAATCATTAATCACGCTATAACTGATCTTTTGAGTAGCTGAATGAAACTTTAAATCCTTCAACACCCGCTGCTCAAACGGCTGTAGCATCACCGCTTGCTCACCATCTTTGATCAACTGCTGTGTACCATCGCTTATCTTGATCAGGGTTATAAAATAAGGTGTCGGGTTATTTATGCTGACTTGCTGTTGCAAATTCTGACTAAACTGTAATGCTTTATAAGCTTGTTCAGGTTTAAGTTTGATCGTGCTTGGACGATAAAACATTTTGATCCGGGTACGTACGGTAAAGTTAATACGATTGGTTTTTTCAAGGCTTGGATCTTCAGGTGGAATATCCAACATATTGAACCAGAAAATACTCTCTCGATCTTTGGCGAGATGTGAGACATCCAAAGGCAGTATCCGAATCACCTGACCTTTTTGTGCTTCTACCCGGGTTAAAGCGGGATTTAATATAAAAGGAATTTTTTCAGCAGCTGGAACTGATGATGGATCACCATCATCAATCCAGGCTTGCACCAGTGCTGCCGTATTAAAGCTATTATTCAGCTGTACATTGACACTTTTTGCATTCGAGGGGTAAACAATACGTGTACCAACAATAGAAACGCCAGCATGTGCCACAGCACTACTTAATGCGCACAATAATGTCGCATACTTTAATAAACGCATGTCTTCCCCTTCATCGAATGGTATTTTAA
>JASLJB010000216.1 GCA_030152605.1 Acinetobacter sp.
GTGGATATGGTGCCGAATCTACCAACTCGTCCACTGATGCTCTCTGGGCATACCCACGGCGGTCAGGTGGAACTGCCGTGGGTCACCAACTATGTCATGAAAAAGGTCTCGATCTTGGGCCATAAGCGCGGTCTGTATCAGCATGATCATGCTGATGTTTTTGTGACAGTGGGTATCGGTATGGTCGGTGTGCCTTTTCGTTTTCGGGTGCCGCCAACCATCGATATTATTGAACTCAATTGAGTTAAGTTGAACTGCTGGGTGCGCCGCGCCAAGTGAACCGCGTTCAACGACTAAAATACATCATACAAATCACCACGATCAGCAGGGATGAGATCACAATAATCAAATTGTTCTTACGATCTTGGGCTTCAATGGCTTGCAGGATCAAGTTCTGATGTCGAGCGGCTTCGACTTCGAGTTGTTGTTGATGCTTATGCTGCATGATGGCTAAGTCTTCGGCATTTTGGATCAGGCGCACGGCATTCAGGTAGTCTTGCTTGCTGGAAAATTGGCGATCGGTAAAAAACAGCATGATGTGATGCCATTCGGGATGGGTTTCATCGATTGAAAAGCGTTCCCCTTCATGCGGAATCACAAACAGTTCTTGACTGAGATGGTCGAGTTCAATGTTGCGGTAGGGGCCTGCGATACGTGCGGATTGAGTTTGTTTTTGACGGGTCGGAATAAAGTCCGGATCAACCATCAGTTGTTCTACATCGTGCTTGGCTTCTGCTAAGCCATAATTAAAAAGATTACGAATATATTTGATTGCTAAAATTTTTTGACTCTTTTGTAGAAAAGTCAGGACTTGCTCTCGTTCATTTGAACTGAGTTGGCGCATTGTAAACTTCCTTTTTTATCGACATATTATTGTTTTAGGTTGTTGGTTATCGTTTTTTTGCGCGCTTATAGCTTTTATTTTGCATAAAAAAGCCAGTACTTAGACTGGCTCTGAATGACACGCAGTAGATTAAATCTGACTGTTAACATCATCATGTTTGGTTTCACGAATAGCGAGGAAGGCTAAAAGTGAAAGGATGGATGCCGCACTCAAATAATAACCAACAGCATAAAGACCATATTCAGTGGCCAGCTTGGTGGCGATCAAAGGGGCAAAGGATGCACCGAAAATACCCGCCAAGTTAAAGGTTAAGGCTGAACCGGTATAGCGAACTGAGATCGGGAAAATCTCTGAAAGCACGGTGCCAATTGGGCCATAAGTCATACCCATAATGGCAAGCCCACAACATAAAAATAAGAATACAACAAAGGTGCTTCCTGATTCTAGCATCGTGGAAAAAAACAGACCAAAGATCGCAGCCGCAATACACACGCCGACTGAGGTGGCTTGACGGCCAAATTTTTCAGCAAATACCGCTGAAAGTGGAATAAATGCCGCAAAGCACAATGTTGCAACCAATTGAAGTTTTAGAAATTCACTCCGCGAGTAACCGAGCTGAGTGGTTCCCCAGTTCAAGGCAAACACGGTGGTGAGATAGAACACCACAAAGGTACAGATCGCGGCAATGGTCCCTAAAATCAGCATTGGGAAATGTTTTGTAACCACTTCCATGAATGGAATGTTCACTTCTTTTTGCTTATCGAGCACTTTTTGGAAGGCCGGTGTTTCATGCAGTTTAAGACGGATATATAAACCCACGATCACCAAGGCGGCACTGGCGAGAAAGGGAATACGCCAGCCCCAAGTCATAAAGTCTTGTTCGCTCATCAATGCGCCCAAGATCAAAAATGAACCGGTGGCCAAGATGAAGCCGATGGGGGCACCGAGCTGTGGAAACATGCCATACCAAGCACGTTTGCCCGGTGGTGCATTTTCAGTGGCCAACAAAACTGCGCCACTCCATTCACCGCCCAGACCTAAGCCTTGACCGAGACGGCAGAGTGCCAACAACAAGGGTGCTGCGATGCCGATTTGTGCATAGGTCGGGAGTAAACCAATACAAACGGTTGAAATCCCCATGGTCAGCAGGGCGGCGACCAAGGTGGCTTTACGCCCGATGCGGTCACCCAAATGCCCAAATAGGGCGGCGCCGATCGGACGTGCAATAAACGCAATCGCAAAGGTTGCCAGCGATTGGATGGTGGCAGTGGTTGGGTCTGTGCTTGCTGGGAAAAACAAATGCGGAAAGATCAGTACCGCAGCAGTGGCATAGATATAAAAGTCGAAAAATTCGATGGTGGTGCCGACCAAGCTGGCGAAGAGGACGCGCGCTTTCGAGTTGGTGGGAACCTGTGGATTTAAAGATTGAGTGGTAGACGCCATGATATTCCTTACACGTTGCTTAATTCGGTTATTAGTTTTATAAAGCGTGATTTTTCCAAAAAAGGCGTGATTTTTAAAAAAACAACGATGCGTCCCCCTGAGTTACAGCTTCAGGGTTGCTGAATTTGAACTCAAAAAAAGACTTAGATGATGTAAAGATAAATCGCCAAGAAGTGTGATCCTGCCCCTATCAAAACAAAAACATGCCAGATGGCATGGGTATATCTTACCTTTTTTAAGGCATAAAACAATGCACCTATACTATAGGCTAAGCCACCTGTAATCAGTAGGCTTAGGCACTCAGGGCTGAGATAGCGTTGCATATCGTCCATGACCAAGACAGCTAACCATCCCATCACCAGATAAGCCAATAACGAGACTTTTTGGAAGCGGTGAATCAGCACCAACTTAAACCAGGTGCCGATCGCAGCAATACACCACAAGGCAATTAATAGATATTGGGCCTTGGCAGTCGGAATCGCGATGCTGAGAAAAGGGGTATAGGTGCCTGCGATCAAATAGTAAATCGCGGTGTGATCGAGCTTTTTATACCATTGACGCTTTTTTTCATCACGTGAGGCGTGGTACAGCGTGGAACTGGAAAACAGCAAAATCAAGCTAGCGGCATAGACTGCAAGGCCTAAAAACTGTCCCGCATTTAAATGCTGTCCTTTGATCAGCAGTAATAGCCCTGCAACAGCAGCTACGAAGGCGCCGATGCCATGGCTGATGGCGTTGATTCTTTCTTCTTGTAGATCATAGCTTTGGGTATGAATTTTAGGTATTGAAGCCGACATTGCACTAAATTCTTATTTAAAAATACAGTTGTATAATAAAGCAGTTTTGGCTTTTAGGTAATAAATTTTAGCTTTAGTTGCGGCTTTGTTGTGCTGATGCGTTGGTTGCACGCGGTGAGTATGTCAAAATATTCGGCGATCACACTATGAGTTTCAATTATGCGGCCAATGGCGTCTACATCTGAGCAAGAACAGCAGTTTTTATCGACGGTTGCACAGGCCATTGCCTCGAACAGTTTGCAACGATTGATCCTGAGCCAGTATCAGGGCACGCGTGCAGATCTGGAAAAAATCAGCATGCGTTTAATCCAATTGCAAAACAAGACCGTGCTGAACTGTGTTTTTAAATACAAAACCCAAGACCTGACTCAGAACTTTGATTTGGATCAGGCACTCACTGAAATCAGTGATTTGCTGGCGCAGTGTAAGCAGGCCAATCTGTTACTGTTGGATCAAGAGCTTCAACTGAAGAGAACCAAAAAAAGTGTTCTATTGAAGCGACTTAAGATTTCAGGTCATACAACCCGTAGCAACAGTCACAGCGCTCAGCCTGAGACTTCAAATCAGCACAGCTCAGATGGCCGCAGCACTGACAATGACCACAGCCACAATCACGCAGCAGTTTCTGATCGCATCCAGACCGCCAGCGCAATCGGCGCTGCCCATAGCAGCACATCGACACAGCAACATGATCGGGAAAAGAAACGTTATCTCGATCAGCGCAGTCCGTATTTACAGCATTTGGGAATCTGTGATGCCAAGGCACAATTGATCCCAAGCATGGCACGTAAGTGGAAGCAAATTAATAAGTTTGTCGAGATTTTTTCCAATGCACTGGATCAAATTTCCACGCCGAGCCAAGCCTTGCAGGTGGTTGATTTTGGTTCGGGTAAAGGCTATCTGACGTTTGCTTTATACGATTATTTGCAAAAGCAACAGCGCAATCCGCATGTTACTGGGGTTGAGCTCAATCCCAATATGGTGCAGTTCTGTCAAACGGTGGCGAGCAAAAGCCAGTTTAGCCATTTAGACTTTTTCCAAGGCGATGTCCGAAGTTATCAGCCTGCACATACCGATGTGATGATTGCACTGCATGCTTGTGATATCGCGACAGATTTTGCGATTCATACCGGCATCCGCCTCAATGCGTCGATCATTATGTGCGCGCCGTGTTGTCATAAAGAGTTACGCCCACAGATGCAAAGCCCAGATTTGCTGAAGCCGATGTTACAGTTTGGGATTCATGCGGGGCAGCAGGCCGAGATGCTGACCGATACGATTCGTGCCTTACTGCTCAAAGCCTATGGCTATGAAACCAAAGTATTTGAATTTGTGGCACTGGAACATACCAGTAAAAATAAAATGATCTTGGCAACCAAACGTAAAACACTCAGCGCACCTGATCCTGAAGTGATGGCACAGATTGATGCCTTGAAACAGCATTATGCGATTAAGCAACATTCCCTGGAGCTTTTGCTTAAGGATCAGTGGCAGCAGCACGACTTAGGTAAAAAGTGTTAATCAAATTAAGTTGAGTTGTGAGTGTGGGCGGCAGTTTTGTACACAATCGAAGCGTGCACTTTTCTGACCGCAGTGCCCCTGATACACTTTTTTTGGCTGCTTATCACGTGTACCAAGCATTACAGTTCGCAGGTGATAAGGCGCATAGGGTGACTTTAAAATATGGATTTGAGTTTTCTACTTAGCGTTTGCTGTGTTGATATAGATCGCTTTGACAATTTAAACAACTCAACAATTTAAAAACTCAACAACTTAAACAAATCGTTGCATCAGGAGAAAGGAAATGTCTGAACTGAAGCTGGTGACGGGGAGCTGGGAACGTTTAGCGCAAGATGCCAAGTTCGTCCGTGAGCAAGTCTTCATCATGGAGCAAAACATCTCTGTTGAAGAAGAGTGGGATCGTCACGATACATTGAGTACTCATTTTGTGATTTACGATCAAAAACAAGCAATCGCCACTGCGCGTTTACTCAGTGATGGTCATGTTGGGCGTGTTGCGGTGCTCAAGGCCTATCGTGGGCATGGGATCGGCAAACTCATCATGCAATACATCATTGGCTACGCCGAGCAGCAGCAAAGAAATGAATTGATCTTGTCGGCGCAAGTGCATGCGATCCCATTTTATGATGCGCTTGGTTTTAGCGTAATGGGTGAGAGTTATTTGGACTGCGGTATTCCACATGTCGATATGTCGATGACTTTGGGTAGTACGGTTTGAGTGTATTGCAGAGATTTTTAACTGTTGAGATCAAGCGCTAAGCAGATGTTTTACAGCACTTGGATATAAAACTGGGAATTTAGAAAGTTGCTAGAGCGCGCTCACTGTACAGCAAGGCAATCGATTATGCCGTGCTGATCAGTAAGCATTACTCAACTCAGTGCTTGAACGCATTTAGATTGAGCTGTGCAAGGACGCGTAGCACAGGCGATTAATGATTCGCAGCTGCTGCTTCACGACGTTGCTGTTGTTGCTGTGCTTCTGCAATCGCTTCAGGCGTCATGCTTGGCGCATTTTTGAAGGCATGTTGCTGAGTGGGTTGTTGCTGTTTGCTCGGCATGTA
>JASLJB010000284.1 GCA_030152605.1 Acinetobacter sp.
CTGAGTTCAAGTCCGGCTTGGATCGCCATTGAACCGGCCAAGATGCCCCAAGGAATCACCGCAAAGGCGAGCGGGAGTATGTCGACCGCACCTTTAAAAAACTGCTTTGATGGATGTTTGAGTTGTTGATCTGCGGGTTGAGAGCGATACATCAGCAATACCTCTAATAGGGGATCTGTATAGTGTTCGATATCCATCGTATTAAGGCTTGGATCAAATTGCTCTGGCGAGTTTTATGTTTTGTGATCAGGTCGGTTGTTGCATATAACGACTGGGTTGAGAAAGATTCTATCGGTAGGTTGAGTGGTGTATAGACGTCAATCCACATCGGTATTGCGCTGGAGTAATGCCCATAGCGCGTTTGAAGTGTCGGTTTAAATGGCTTTGATCTGAGAAACCGCAGTGATGGGCAACTTGTATGATGGGTTGGCCGTATTTGAGTTGCAGTCTGGCATGTTGTAAACGCACTTGGATCAACCAGTGATGTGGAGTAAAACCGACATATTTTTTAAATTGTCTTAAGAAATGCCAAGGGCTTAAGCCAGCGATTTCAGCCAGTTGGATGAGGGAGAGATCCTGTGCATAGTGGGCTGCGATATAGTCTTTGATCGCGAGGATTTGTTTTTCAGCATTAGCCAAAGGCAATGGGCTTTTTGGACGTTGACCATGACGCATAATTAAACAGGCCACGGTCGAAAGATATAAGCTTTGTTTCAGCAGTTGGTTGTGATCTTGTTCTAAGAGGTTGAGTAACATGGAGAATTGCTGTGCTAAGCCCAGATCATGTACCACGGCATGTTCAAACCACGGCGCTGCGCCTTGATGGCTACTTAAATCTTGCGTCAGCTCACTGAGCATCTCCGGTGTGGGATAAATGGCACGGTAGCCCCAGCCGGTTTCCACTGCTGAAGAACCGGTGTGAATCTCATCTGCATTGACCAAGATAATATCGCCTTTAGGCGCGGTATGCAGTTGTCCATTGCGGTAAAACGCCTGAGCCCCTTCTTCGATGATCCCGATGCAATAACCTTCATGTACATGCTTGGAAAATTGGGTATGCCGATAGCGCGCTTTGAGTAGCTCAAGGCCACCAAGCTCTTGGACATGTTTGTAGTCAGCAAATTCGGTTTTTATTGATTTGCTCCTCTCATGCTTGGATTGATTTCATTTCATTAAGCATAAGGATTCATCAGCGTAGGTCTAGAACAAAATTGCTCTGATTTAGTCTGTTTTAATCTGCCGAGTTTGATAAAGCAGTAAAAACACGCTGAGTAGTCCCAGCATCACACAAAAGCCAATTACCCCAGCACTGAGTCCCCAATGATCTGAAATATAGCCGACTGCAACGATGGGCAAGATGGTGCCCCAATAGGCGATGAACAAATAGGTTGCCATCACTGCAGCGCGATTATCGACTTGGGTCATGTGGTGAATCATGGCAAATGCACCGATTAAACTTAGCCCATGCCCGATACCAGCAAACAATACGCTGACAAAGAACAGCAACTGCCAATGCATCAGCATGCATAGGCTCAACAGCGCATAGCTACTCAGCAGCAATACGAGACCAAGACTTAAGCTGTGATGCATTGCAATACGTTTTGCAAGAATCTGTGCCACAACCGATGCGACTAAGATCGCGGTGATGGTCATGCCACTGATCATTGGACCATGCCAAGGCAGAATTTCTTTGATAAAAGAGGGTGCCAAAGACGCAAATAAACTAAAGCTGGCAAAGGCACAAAATGCGGCAAAACTGGCCAAATAAAACCCGCCGCGATGTTCAGCCGCAGGCAACTGTAGATGCGGCGCGATGGAGAATTTTTGTTTTTCGAAAGCGATGGCTTTGAGAGCAAATAAACTAAAAAAACTGATTACAGCTGCTACGATAATCGGGATATAAGGCGTCACCAAGGGTGTTGCTGAAAACTGTGCAATGCTACCCCCCAGCAATGGCCCCAAACTAAAACCAATCACGGTGATGATCGAGCTCAGCTGAGCTGCCGAGGCTTGATGCGATTTGGGAATGGTATAAATCAAACCCAGCATTGCCGAGGTACTGATCAGTCCCGAAGCAATCCCAATTACAAAACGACCCAGTCCAAGCACGTAAGCATTATGCGCCAATACCGAAGCCACCAGACCGAGTATGGCAAATAACAATCCAAGCTGTAGAGTGCGGATATAGCCAATGCTGTTACTGGTACGACCCAAAAATAGCAAAGTACTCAGACAGCCGAACATATAGGCGATGAAAATATAGGTAATATCGCTCGGCAGCAGCTGCCACAACTGTTGATAGATCGGATACAGTGGACTCGATAGTGCTGTCCCCATGGTGCCGATACACAGTGCGAGACTGACCAAGATAAACGGGCGCCAAGCTTTGAGCTGGGGTGTCGGCATATGTGCTCCAAGCAGCGTGTTGTGATGGGGGGGCTAAATGACTGAGTCGGATCGGCTGCGCTTAGTTCTTCTTGGCAACTGCCTGAATCACTGCAGCCAGACCAGTGTGGAATTTACCTTCGATGACTTCACGTTCAAGCGATTCGAGTTTAACAAATTCCAAGTTACGTAGGCCGTGTTCTAGCGAGGCCTGCGTGGTCATGTGATCCGCAGAGGAGCCGCCTCCTGTGCCATAGGCCAACTGTTCAGGGCGATAGGCTTCGACCAAGTATACGCCTTTGGGCTTGAGCCCGGCGACGATCTTGGGATACAGCAGCTGTTGTTGTTGCGTGCTTAAGGGACAGAAGATCGAGATGATCCCCTCCCAGGTATTCGGTGTGATCTCAAACTCATTCAGATCGGCCAGAATCGTTTCAATCTCCACCCCATATTCTTGTGCCAATTTCTGAGCCTTGTCCAAACCGACTTGGGAGCTATCCACCGCCGTGACCGCATAGCCTTGCTGTGCCAAGAAGACCGCATTACGGCCCTCACCTTCTGCGAGGCTTAAAATTTTTCCTTTGGGAAGGTGCTGAACATTCTCAACCAGAAAATCATTGGCCTGTTTGCCATAAACATAGTCCGCATCGCGATAACGTTGATCCCACATGACATGATTCCTCATTTGATCTTTGCTGTTGCTTGAATTTGGCGTTTTGGTTTAGATGTTGAAGCTAAGCGGCTGAGTATTGGTGAAAATACTCAGCCGCTTGAGCATAGCATTGATGTATGCGCTGTTTGTGAAATCAACGCTGTGGCATGCAGGATTTTAAAAAATCAGGATTTAAATATGCGCGTTAAGGTTTAGGTTTTAGCTATAGCGTTTAAACAGTTTTAAAAATTCTTGCATTGCAGCTTCATCTACAGCTTCTGCATCGCTGATCACATGATGGCGTAAATGCATTTCGATCAGTTCATTCATCAGACCATTGATGGCGCCTTTGACCGCCGCGACTTGTTGTAGGACATCAATGCACTGATGTTGGTCTTGTTGCAAGGTCTCTTCAATCGCACGTAACTGACCCTGTAGCCGTTTCACACGGTTGAGGACTTTCTTGTCTTGGTTGAGATGGGCCATGTTGTTGTCCTGAAAAAAATATACTCCCTTATAGTATATTTTTTCACTTCGAAATATACTGGGGTGGAGTATATTTAGAGTGATAAAAAGGAAGCATCCATATGGACATTCAACTGCGATCACGTGAACATCGTCATCAGTTTGATCAGGGCAATCCTTTGGCACAGAAACGAATCTTGTATGCCGTGATCTTGACCGCGGTGATGATGGTTGCTGAAATTTGGGGTGGTTGGGTATTTAACTCCATGGCGCTGTTGGCAGATGGTTGGCATATGAGCTCACATCTGCTGGCCTTGGGTTTGGCTTATCTCGCCTACCGAGCCGCGCGCTATTTTGCCGATGATCCTCGTTTTAGCATGGGCACATGGAAGATCGAAATCCTCGCGGCCTATAGTAGTGCGATCTTACTGATTTTGGTGGCGCTTTTTATGGCGATTCAGTCAATTGATCGGCTATTCAATCCTGTGGCGATTCACTATCAGGAAGCCATACCGATCGCCGTACTCGGGCTGCTGATCAATCTGATTTGTGCGTGGTTATTGCACGATGGTCACGGTCATTCACATGCACATGACGCTTCACACGCATCGCACGGTCATTCGCATGCACATCACCACGCTCATGTCGCTCAGGAAAAACACCATGCGCTGCATGCTCACAGCAGCGCAACCCATCATCATACGGCGCATGATCTCAATCATCGTGCTGCCTTTTTACATGTGGTGGCGGATGCCGTGACATCTGTGTTCGCAATCGTGGCCTTGATTGCGGCTAAATACTGGGGCTGGATATTTCTGGATGCGCTATTGGGAATCTTGGGGGCGATCCTGGTGGCGAAATGGTCACTGGGTTTGATCAAAGTCAGTGCCAAAACCTTGATCGATGCAGATATGGACGATCCGGTGGTGCAACAGATTCAAGATCTGGTCATGGCCTTTGATGCCACGATTCAGATCACAGACCTACATGTGGGCAAGGTGGGAAATGCAAAATTTTCTTGCATCTTGGTACTGGAAAGCACACGCCATGATCTCACAGCAGACCAGTTACGTGACCTATTGTCGGGTATCGTAAGTTTGGTACATATCACGATTGAGATTAATGCGCCGATCGCGTGGACAGCAGTTCCACGTGAAACTCACGCCTTGTTGCGTATGCCTATGGCGACACGCGGATCTGCACAACAGATTTAAAACATTTTTACGCCGTGGGCCTGTCTACAATGGCAGCGTTATTTTTAAAACTGGAGATATTGGCTTGATCTCAAACAAAATTGTGCTGTTGGCACTGTTGAGTGTTTGCAGCAGTATCAGCATGGCCAACGTGGAAAGTGTCAAATCCAAGTTGGCACAGCAGCATCCCAAGGTCAAAATTGACAATATCCAAGCGACTGAAATGCAAGGAATGTATAGCGGCGACTTGGATGGTCAAGTGGTTTATCTCAACGAACAAGCGCAGCATATATTTGTGGGATCGATGATTCGGATCAAAGATCAGCATAACCTCAGCAAAGACTTGGTTCAGCAACAACGTGGCGCCCACAGCGCAAACACGCGTATTGACTATGGGCAGTTGCCGTTACAGGATGCGATCAAAACCGTTAAAGGCAATGGGAAACGCAGTTTGGTGGTGTTCTCTGATCCGAACTGTCCGTATTGCAAAACCCTAGAGAATCATCTGGCAGAATTGAATAATGTCACGATTTACACCTTTTTATATCCACTGAAAAGTCAGTCTATTCAACCTTCGAAGCAGGTTTGGTGTTCAGCCAATCGCAGCTATGCATGGAAAAATCTGATTCAGTACAATCGACAGCCTACGGTGTCAGCAGACTGTGATACGCCGATCGAGCGTAATCTTGCGCTTGGACAACGCTTAGGTCTGCAAGGCACGCCTGCGATCATCTTCGCCAATGGGCATCGTGTGCTGGGCGCTTATTCGGCCCAAGAGATTGAGAAACTGTGGCAGCAGATGGGGTTGTAGTGATTGGCATCATCCAGATCATAAAAAAACCAAAGCAGTCGCACTGCTTTGGTTTTTTTGCATGCATTGGAGGCTTAGCGGTTTTTGCTGATCATGTTATAGATAAATAAAATCACGATGGCGCCAATAACCGAGGCAATAAAACCTGCGGATGAGTTTTCAGCGTAGAAGCCGAGGAAG